>JAGHBZ010000417.1 GCA_021160705.1 Candidatus Sumerlaeota bacterium | reverse complement strand
TCTGCGCAAATTTTATTTCAACTATCCTGGTGATAGATTTATAATATCTACAATATATCACAGCTATATTTATTTATTAAGTGGAATTAAGTTAAGTTGGTAGAGTCCCGGGCACTATTCAAATCCGTCCGTGTCAAAAATAAGAATTTGAAGAAACGTCAGGAAAACTGAATGCCTTTAGTAAGCGTTATCATACCTACATATAATCGCGCCACATTCATCGTTGAGGCGGTTGAATCAGTCTTAGGGCAAACGTTTCGTGACTTTGAGCTTATTGTGGTAGATGACGACTCCAGAGATGCGACCCCGGAGGTGCTTGCACCTTATTTTGGTCGACTGCGATACATAGCACAACCGCACCAGGGACCCGCCGCCGCGCGAAATACCGGCATTCAGGAGGCGAGTGGTGAATTCATTGCCTTTCTGGACTCGGATGACCTGTGGTTACCTGAAAAACTCCAGCGTCAGATTGAATTTTTTCACCATAACCCTGATATACTTATCTGTCAGACACAGGAAATCTGGTTAAGGAACAATAAAGAAGTAAAACCCAAAGCACGGCACCGCAAAGAAGGGGGTTGGATTTTTGGACGTGCTGTGGAGCTATGCCTTATCAGTCCGTCCGCAGTGATGATGCATCGCAAGATATTTCAAAAGGTCGGATTGTTTGACGAAATGCTTCCAGCGGCTGAAGATTATGACCTCTGGCTCAGGGTAACTGCCCGGTTCCCGGTAGGACTTGTGGATGAACCACTGGTCATCAAACGCGGCGGTCATCCTGACCAGCTCTCAACTACTAATATCGGCAGACTTGATAAATACCGCATCCAGGCTCTGGTGAAATTATTACGCCAGTTTCCTTTATCTGAAGAACAGCGCGCAATTGCCCTTGCCGAGCTTCGGCGAAAATGTGAGATTTATGCTGGAGGGTGTCGAAAACGCCATCGCATTGCCGAAGCGGAGTTCTTCCTTACCCTCCCGGAGAGATTAGTACAACAGAACAGAGATTAACCGATGATTTCAGGGCAAATCAAATTGAATGAAGGATGGGAAAGATTAGAGAAGTCAGGCACTTTACGAATTTTCTGGATGCAAAAAGGGGATGTAGAGGGGATTTAAGATAATGAGATAAGAATTAATAGCAGGAATCCACGTCAATATATTGTACCTTCCTGAAATTAGCCCTACTACATTTGAGAAAATCACGATTTTTGCCAAAAAAATGCAAAAAACACTTGCAATAAAAACTAAAGTTGGTGCAGAATTGTGTCGATTTATGTTTAAAAGTGTCAAAAAGTGAAAATTAAATGAAACCTGATTTACCGCCACATAGCTTTATTGGAAATTTTTTGATGAACATCGACCAGAAAAATCGTGTCGTTATTCCTCCTTTGTTTAGAGATATACTCAACACTCATTATGCTGATGACAATAACACTGTCATCATTACGATTTCAATGGAAAAAACAATCGCAGTGTATCCGATGAGTTCTTTTGACAAATTTATAGAAAAGCTGATGGAGAAACCTCAGTTAAAAAGCAAAGTGCGAGGATTGACCAATGCGGTCTCAATGTCTTCCACTCCTCAGAAGATAGACCGAGCAGGGAAAATTGCACTTAATAATTTTCTAATGACGAAAGCCGGGCTCAAAAAAGAGGTATATGTGGTGGGTTGCGTAGACCATTTTGAAATCTGGGCAAAAGAAAGATTTGAGGAATATATTGATACATACATCCAGATGATTACAGCACTGGGTGATACTATAGAATGATAAGTGTTCTTTGGCAATTTTATTTATTTACGTATGGGCTCTTTAAAGCATATCCCGGTCGCGGTGGCAGAGGTGTTAGAATTCCTTAACCCTCGTCCCGGGAAGATAGTTGTAGATGCGACCATTGGAGCAGGGGGGCATACGTTGGCGATTCTGCCAAGATTGATGCCCGGTGGCACACTCATTGGACTGGACATTGACCCGAAGATGGTCAAGTTAGCCCGGGAGAATCTGATGGCTAATGGGCTCTGGTCAGAGAGTGTAAAGCTTTTTTGTGAGAGTTATACGCAATTGCCGGGCATTATCGCAGGATGGTGTAAAGAGGGTGCAGATGGAGTTCTAATTGACGCAGGAGTTTGCACGGAGCAACTATTTTCCCCGGGACGGGGGTTCAGCTTCCTTCATTCTGACCCTCTTGATGCACGGTATAATCAAACCCAGAACATTCCAACTGCAGGCGAGATAGTTAACAAAAAGTCCGTGGCTGAGTTAGCGGATATTTTTCGCCGATACGGAGATGAACCCCACGCAAGACGAATCGCCAGAGCTATTGTAGCCTACAGAGAAAAAAAGCCCATTGAGACCACAAAAGAGCTGGGAGAGATAGTGGCACGAGCAGTAGGTCCCCTCAGGCGTGGTAAACGACGCCTACACCTTGAGACGAGAGTATTTCAGGCGTTACGAATCGCAGTGAATGATGAACTCAATAGGTTTAATCAGGGCATACGGGTAGCCCTCAGAAGTCTGGCAATTTCCGGTAGGCTTGTAGTGATTAGTTATCATTCTGGTGAAGATAGAATTGTAAAAAACCTGTTTCGGAGTGCAGAACGGGGAGAATTAGAGGAGGTAGTGGGCAAAGTTTATAAAGTGTTGACCAAAAAGCCTATTACTCCGACAAGGGAGGAGATTACAAGGAATCCAAGAGCTCGGAGCGCTAAATTGCGTGCAATTGAGCGAGTAAAGTAGGCTCAGGATTCGGAGTCTGAGGTATCTTCTGCAGTGTGGATGACATCTTGAGGGTAGTAGTAGAGTATGCAGAGGATACCTCCTCAATATAAATTAAGAGGAAAGAAAAATGTCTAACCTCACATATTGTCGTCTGGTCTCAAAAAAATACGTAATCTTAAATCGGCACACGATTGTAAAATGCCTGTTCTGGTTTGGTTTTCTTACCGGTCTATTACTACTTCACCTCTGGTTGGGGTTTAAGATACGCGATTTAAAAATACAAACACAAATTGCTCAGCGTTATCGGTTACGGCTAATAGATTACACCAAGGCGTTGCGTTCTGAAGTGTACGGTCTGGAGAAGGACAGTCGCCTACGTGAGATTGCACGCCGGGAGTTAAAGATGCGTGATACTCAGCCCTATGAACTGGAATATATGAGAGTGCCGAGCTCATTGCTTGCGAAGTATAAAGCCATAGATGTGGATACGGAATTAGCATTCAGGGAGAAGGACGTGTCGCCATCAAATACCACAGTGGGTCTATTGCAAAAAACCTTGCTTAAATTGACGCGTACTTCAGTAGCGGAACAGCCAGATACCAGATAGTTTCAATGAGAGCTCAAACTTTAACTGACTTGTTTAATATCAACATATCTTTCAGAATATGGAGTGTAGCGAAGAGTGTTAACTGTTATCAACGCTTACAAACGAAGAGTATTAGTAGTGGTGGTTCTGCTGATAAGCGGGCTTGGTTTCATTATAGGGCGACTCTACTACATTCAGATTCTCCAGCACGAGCAGTATTTAAATCTTGCCCTGAAACAGCACATCACCAAGGTAGTGATTGCACCCAGACGTGGGGATATTGTAGACCGAACGGGCAAAGTTCTGGCGACCTCCACTATGCTACATTCCATTTACTGCGACCCTACCTTAATTGAAAAAGGCAAGATTGACATTTCAGAGTTATCTCGCCGTCTGTCCTCCATTCTGCACAAACCTCAGGAGAAGATTTATGATGCATTGAGGAGAAAAAAAGGCAGGGGTGTTCTCCTGTGTAGAAAGATTTCACCTGAGCAGGTTAAAGAAGTGGAGAGTGTCATTAAAGAATTTCATCTCCCACGCTATGCCCTATTTTTCAGAAAAGAAGGGAAAAGGATTTATCCATACGGTAAATTGCTGGCACCAGTGCTTGGGTATGCAGTGCTGGACAAATTTGGGGATAATCGCGGTATGGCTGGGCTGGAATATCAGTACGACAAATACCTTCGTGGCGGGATTCCCAAAATTATAACGGCGCGTGGAGCGTCTCGAATCTTACTTGATGATTTCCCTGAAGAAGTCCTGGAGAAATCCTGCGGTGCCACGCTGGTACTGAGTATTGACGAGTCAATCCAGTACATCGCTGAGAAGGAACTCGCAGAAGCACTGGCACGGGAGAAAGGAGATGCAGGATGTGTGACAGTGATGGACATACCAACCGGTGAGCTCCTGGCAATGGCATCCCTGCCATCTTTTGACCCGAATAAATATGCATATTACCCATTAGACCTGCGACGCAATAACGCAATATCTTCACCAATTCAGCCCGGCTCGGTGATGAAGATTTTTACGTTTGCCACATTGCTGGAGAACAATCAACTTGATGTGCAAGAGCCTGTGGATTGCGGTTCAGGAAACACTGTGTATTTCAACGGAAGGGCTATTCGTGATGCGCCGGGTCATTCAATGGGGGTTGTGCCTGCTTATCTGGCTTTCTACTACTCAAGCAATGTGGGTACCGCTCGATTGGCTGAACGGCTTGATAATGAGGTTATGTATGCTCAATTACGTCGTTTTGGATTTGGCAGAAAAACCGGTATTGACCTTCCCGGTGAAGATGACGGTATTCTACGACCAGTTCGCCAGTGGTCGCTTCTGTCGAAGACCTCCCTGGCGATTGGCTATGAAATTGCAGTCACCTCTCTGCAAATTGCCCAGGCGGTCTCCGCCATTGCCAATAATGGGTATCTGATGAAGCCCTATGTAGTGCAGAAAGTTGTGGATGCACGGGGTAGGGTGGTGCTTGAGAATCGTCCCAAGAGACTTATGCGTGTTGTTCGTCCCTCAGTAGCAGAACAAATGCTGGAGTTGATGGAAGGTGTGGTTCTCTATGGTACAGGGCAAAAGGCTCAAATCCCTGGCTATAGAGTTGGGGGCAAGACTGGAACCGCTCTTAAACCGCCATACAAGGAGAAAAAATTCATAGCTTCTTTTGTGGGGGTTGTGCCACTGGACTCACCACGTATTTGTGTTTCCGTCTGGATAGACAACCCACATCGTCATCATTATGGTGGGGACGTAGCGGCACCTGTATTTAAGAAAGTGGCAGAAGCGGCACTCAAAGTGCTCCACATCCCACCCAGCGAGGAGGTTAAACCAACACCTACACCGTACCCCCTGCTTGCAGAAGAGTCTGAGACCAGGTCTGAGAGCGCATCGATTCAGCCAGACACTCACCCGAAAGCCTCTTCTGCTTCTAAAGAAATTATGCCGGATTTATCGGGGTTAACTATGCGTGAGGCGTTAAAGAAGTTGATACCATACAAGGTTAATCCTCACTTTGTTGGCAGTGGTGTGGTAATTGACCAGATGCCCCCGGCTGGCAACCGTATAACACCGGGGACGCGATGTTTGCTAATTTTTGGAGATACAAAAACCAAGTCGCTTAAATCAGCGCAATTACTAAATCAATTATATCAGGAGAGAAGGGGAGAACAATGACAGAATTAACTCAGAAACATAAATCCACAGTAAAGGAACAAAAAATTACCGGGATTACTGAAGACTCCAGACAGGTGAAACCCGGCTATTGCTTTGTAGCAATAAGCGGCACAAAGGTGGATGGGCATCTTTTTATCGCAGATGCCCTGCAAAGGGGTGCAGTGGCAATTGTTGTAGAAAGAGATTTATCTCCGGATATTCACATACCTGAGGATGTGGCAGTCTATAAAGTAGAGAACACACGTTCCGCACTTGGAAGGCTTTCGCATATATTTTATGGGCAACCCGCCAGAAAGTGTACTGTAATAGGGGTGACTGGAACAAACGGCAAGACCACCACTACCTATTTGCTTGAATCAATTCTGAGAGCAGGGGGTAAAGAACCTGGTGTAATCGGGACAATCAATTATCGTTGCCAGGGTTTCTGCCACTTAGCAAAGCAGACCACTCCGTCAGCATCGGAGCTGGCGAGAATTATTCGTCAGATGCGCAATCAAGCACACATTGATTCACTAATTTTAGAAGTCTCCTCTCACGGGATTGACCAGAGGCGAATAGAAGGGCTTAAGTTCCAGGTGGGTGTGTTTACCAATCTGACGCAGGACCATCTGGATTACCATCACACGTTTGAAAATTACAGGAGAACGAAGTGGAGATTTTTCACTGATTACGTGGCAAAAAATCCAGACGCTACTGCAGTATTCAATATTGATGACCCCACTGGATTAAAGTTCTTCAATGAATACAGTGGCAACAAAATAAGCTATGCAATAGAAAATCCTGAGGCTCACATAACAGCAAAACAGTGGAAGTTTGAGCTGAGCGGGACTCAGCTGGATGCCAGTGTATTCGGACGTCTGATAGATGTCTCGTATAACCTCATCGGCAGGTTCAATATCTATAATGTGCTGGGTGCAGTGAGTGTAGGATGGGCACTGGGATTTTCAATGGATGAAATTGTTAAGGGTCTTGGGGCACTGAAAGGGGTGCCGGGTAGACTGGAGAATGTGAGCTGTGGTCAGCCGTATGTTGCTATGGTTGATTATTCACATACCCCAGATGCATTAGAGCAGGCGCTATTGAGTCTTAGACCACTTACCAGCGGAAGACTTATTACTGTATTTGGGTGTGGTGGTGACCGTGACAGGGAGAAACGACCAATGATGGGTAGTGTAGCTGCACGCCATAGCGATTTTATTGTCATAACAAGTGATAACCCGCGCTCTGAAAATCCTTTAACCATTATCCAGGATGCCGAACAGGGAGTGGTGCAGGCAGGATTTCCTCCAGAAAACTATATCCTAATCCCTGACCGCAGGGAGGCAATCTTTTATGCGGTCAATGAAGCCAGGGAGAATGATGTAATCCTCGTTGCAGGTAAAGGACACGAGGATTACCAGATTATCGGAGATAAGAGGGTTCGTTTCGACGACAGACAAACCCTCAGAGAGGCTATATTAAGTCGTCATTCATCAAAAGTATGTGCATAAGGAAGGAAAGGGGCAATGGAGATTTTGTTAGAAGACATACTCAGTGTAGTAAATGGTTGGCTCATTCGAGGCGACAAAGGCGCAAGGGTCTGTAATATCAGCACAGACACCCGCACACTCAAGAGAGGGGATGTGTTTGTTGCTCTGCGAGGCGAGAGATTTGATGGCAACACATTCCTTGAGCAAGCATTGGCTAAGGGAGCCAGTGGTATCATTGCCTCGGATAAACACCGGGTCAACAAGATAAAAAATAAAGCATCAAGGTGCTGGCTTTTTCTGGTCAAAGATACCCTGAAAGCACTTGGTGACATTTCGGCGCTCTGGCGGCGTAAACTCCCACTTGAGAACCTCACAGTTATAGCAGGAAGCGCAGGCAAAACCACTACTAAACAAATGATAGCCAGCGTCGTGGCTGAGCGTCAGGATATACTGGTTTCTTATGCAAACTATAATAATCTTATTGGAGTGCCTTTAAACCTATTCAGATTGAACCATACTCACCGAGTGGCGGTATTGGAAATCGCAATGAATGAACCCGGTGAACTTTACCGTTTAGTACGAATAACACGCCCAACCCAGGGTGTACTTATTAATATTGGCACCGCACATATTGGGAAATTTGGTAGTGAAGACGGGCTACTGCAGGCAAAGGGCGAACTCCTGGACGCAATAAGCGATGGCGCACTCTTAATTTACAATTCTGACTGCAAATTGACAAAGAAATTGCTTGCCCAAAAAAGGGTTCCGAATCGCACAATGACTTTTGGTATCAACTCGCCAGCGGATGTTATGGCGACTGATATTAAGCCTCGCTCGCCTTACGGGTATCGGTTTACGCTTACCATCGGCAAAGAGCAAGTCCCCACAGAACTCAGCATATTTGGGCAGTACAATATTGAGAATGCTTTATGTTCTGCGTGTGTGCTCTACACTCTGGGGATTGGGATTAACGAGATTGCAGAAGGGTTGAAACGGTTTCGGGCGTTTTCTCTGCGCTCGGAGGTGGAGGAGGTATGTGGCATTACCTTTATCAAAGACTGCTATAATGCATCATCCAATTCAGTTATTCTTGCACTTAAAGGGCTAAAAGAATTTTGCAGGGGGAAAGGACGCAGTATTGCGGTCCTGGGGGATATGCGAGAGCAAGGTGTGTTTGAGACCAGGCTACATCGCCAGGTTGGCGACGTCTGTGTGGACGCAGGAATTGATGTGGTGATAACTATCGGGAAATCTGCTCGCATTATTGCTGAGCGGGTTATGGAACGTGGGGGCAATTCATCTTACTTTAAAGAGCCGGAGGAGGCGGTGGGGTTTCTCACCGATATAATTCACCCGGGCGACACCGTCCTCTTTAAGGCATCACGGTTATTACAATTTGAACAAATAATTGAGAGGTTTAAACAGGCATTAATGAATCGTGAACTCGCAGCTGGCTCCACAGTGCGGGCTAAATAACTACTATCACACAATGAAGGGGTAGTGAGCGTTTGAAGTGATTTACTGGCTGGCAAAGTGGTTAGAAGGATTATCGCCGAGCCTGGATTATTTCCGGGTACTGCGTTATATCTCTGTGCGCGCAGCGCTGGCATTGATTGTTGCGTTTGTTATTTCAGTTCTCATTGCTCCTTCAATAATTCGGCTGCTTAAACGTCTAAACCTCGGCGACGTAATCAGAAAAATTGAAAAGCCCAACTGCCCTGACCTCTATGAGATGCATAAAGCAAAAGAAGGCACTCCATCTATGGGGGGATTAATTATTCTGGGGGCGCTATTGACGTCGGTGCTGTTATTTACCCGATTTACTCATCCTTTGGTGATTACTGTGATAGGGGTGGCACTCTCACTGGGTATGCTGGGGTTTGTAGATGACTACCAGAAGGTAGTTAAGAAAAAACGACGTGGACTCAGCCCACGCCTGAAACTATGTATCCAGATTATTATTGGATTGGGATTTGGCTTATATATGTATTCTGTTGACCTTGGGATATTTTATGCCCTTAAGGGGATGAGGGGAAACACATATTTGTGTTTCCCCTTTTTTAAAAGCCTGTATCCTGCACTGGGAATATTATTTATCCCGTATGCGATGATGGTATTGACTGCAACGGCAAACGCAGTAAATCTGACTGACGGGCTTGATGGACTTGCTATTGGCGTTACTATTGTCGTGAGTCTATGTTTTGGTATCATAGCCTATTTGGTTGGTCGTGTGGATTTTGCTCCATATCTTATTCTTCCCTATGTACCCGGTGCCGCGGAACTTACCATCGTGCTTGCAGGTACTGTAGGTGCAGGGCTGGGTTTCTTATGGTTCAACTCACACCCTGCTGAAGTATTTATGGGCGATACTGGCTCACAGGCACTTGGAGGAATCATTGGGAGCTCTGCCCTGTTGATTAAGCAGGAGTTCTTACTCCTCGTCATCGGGGGTATTTTCGTAATTGAGCTGATTTCAGTAGTCATCCAGGTATTCTCATATCAGACTACAGGACGGCGAGTATTTCTGATGACGCCACTACATCATCATTTTGAACGAAAAGGATGGGCTGAATCAAAAATAATATGCCGATTCTGGATTATCACCGGTCTGTTAGCCCTGATAGGATCAAGTTCACTAAAATTGAGATAAAGAGATAATGTCATTGAAAGAAAAAATACTTAACTCACGGATAGGAATACTCGGTGCCGGGAGGAGTGGAATGGCAGCTGCCCGGCTCCTCGCTACTCACAAAGTTGCTTGTGTTGTCCTGGATGATGCACCAGCAGAGCGTCTCTCCCTCCAGCAGCAGGAACTCGAGCGGTTAGACGTGCCTTATTATTTTCAGAATATCCCTCAAGGACTCATTGATGACATAGACATTGTAGTATTAAGTCCGGGTATACCGCTGAGTCATCCTTTCTGTGAACAGGCACGGCAGAAAACCATTCAAATTTTGAGTGAACTGGAGCTGGGATACCAGTTTGCGAGTGCTCCTATTGTGGCTGTCAGCGGCACTAATGGTAAAACAACAACCACGTTTCTGATAGCGAAGATACTGCGTCTCGCAGGGTTCAGGGCAAAAGAAGCAGGGAATATGGGCGACGCACTTTGTGACATCTGCATCACTCCGGAATCTCAGGAGGAAAATAGTATCCTGGTAGTTGAGGTCAGTAGTTTTCAGCTTGAGACCATCCAGGAATTTAAGCCCTATATAGCGGTGCTGTTAAATGTCAGTGCTGACCACCTTGACCGCTACCCGGATGTGGAAGCCTATAAGTCTGCCAAACGCCGTCTACTGATTAATCTTGATGAAGAAAATGTTCTGGTTACCAATAACGATGATTCAGTGTGTCGGGAATTTGCCAGTGAGACCAGAGCAAAAGTACGTCTGTTCTCTAAGACTCCCACGCCTGAAGCCAGTGTCTGGTATGACAACGGCGAGATTTTTCTCAGACTACCTTCTGGTGAGGAGAAGCATTTGTGTTCAGTAAATGAGCTCCGACTTCGTGGAATGCACAACGTAGAGAACGTTATGGCTGCCGCCGCTACTGCCCTTCTCCTTAACGTTGACCCGGACAGTATCAGGCGTGGTGTAACGGACTTTTTACCGCTTGAGCATCGTATGGAATTTGTCGCCGCTTACGACGGTATAGAGTTCTATAACGACTCAAAAGCAACCAATCTGAACTCATTGGAGAAAGCTCTGTCTACTTTTGATAAACAGGTGATTCTTATCTGTGGTGGCAAAAATAAAAATGAAGACTTCCGCCAGCTTGCCGAACTTGCTAAAGAAAAAGTTGCACTCGCTATTCTGATTGGCGAGATGGCAGAGGACATCTCTCGTTGCTGGTCGTCACATCTTCCGTGCCGACAGGTTCGCTCAGTGGAAGAAGCGGTCTCCACTGCTATAAAAGAGGCTCATCCGGGAGATATAATACTCTTCTCTCCTGGATGTCCCAGCTACGACCAGTATAAGAACTTTGAAGAGAGAGGAGAGGATTTCAAACACTGCGTTATGAACTATATAACACAGCATTTGTGGGACGAATAGGGATTTGCTCCTGGAAGTGGCAGACGGATAATTTGGCAAATTCAAACAAAATTTAAACAATAGGAACAGAGAAATATGCTGTTGACAAGACTCAATAATACCCTGGCGTTATTTGTTATAACATTATGTCTGATGGGGTTAGGGTTGGTTATGGTTTACAGCACGGGTGCTGCACAATCAATCAAAAACCCTAAAAAGCATACCTCTCATACATTGTCGCCCAGACCAGAGGGCATAGTTTCTCCGACACATAGTAGCTATTATCTCAAACGTCAGGCGCTCTGGATTGCTATAAGTCTATCACTGATATTTCTCTTCTACACATTAAAACAGGAACGATTTTTTCTAATCAGCATAGCTTTATTAGGAGTGTCTGTGGTAATGTTGGTTCTGGTATTTGTTCCGGGTCTTGGTGTCAGAACTCATGGAGCAGTGCGCTGGCTTAGATTACCTTTTGGGCTACGATTCCAGCCCTCGGAGCTGGCAAAACTCTCGCTTGTCCTTTTTACGGCAATTCAACTCAGCAGAATGAAAAAAGAAAACCTCACAAGCCTCACTCGTGGAGTCCCCATCATCCTGGCACCGCTGGCTGTGGTCTCGCTATTAATACTTAAAGAACCAGATTTTGGCGGTACAGCGGTGCTGTGCGTGATTATATTCGCACTACTATTCGCAGGCGGAGTAAAGTTACGACACCTCCTGCTCATCGGCATCATCGCCTCTATCGCTATGACTCCATATATTATGTCCTCTAAGTATCGGCGTGACCGTATATTAGCATTTGTCTATCCAGAGCGATACGAGTCCCACGCCAACTGGCAGTTAAACCAGTCGCTTATTGCTTTGGGTTCAGGCGGATTGTTCGGGCGAGGACTCGGGGAAAGCGCTCAGAAATATCATTTCCTTAGCGAGGCTCACACCGACTTCATCTTTTCTATAATCTGCGAGGAATTAGTACTTCTGCGTACCACTGGCGTGGTTCTCCTGCTATTTGCATTATTACTCGTATCACTTCGGGTGGTATGGAGTGCTATGGTTTACCGTGCCAGTCTGATTGCTCTTGGAATGATGTTAATGATTTTAATTCCAGCATTGATTAATATGATGGTGGCAACCAAAAGTGGTCCCGCAAAAGGACTGGCGTTGCCTTTTATCAGCTATGGGGGGTCATCTCTTATTGTTAATTCAATTGCCATAGGAATTCTGATGAATATATCACGTAGTCGGGAGTTCATCACAAAACGTTCGGTGAGAAGAACCCGAACCTGAAGATGTGTATTAAGAATTAAAAAATTAAAGATTACGAATCAGGAATGCAGGTATGTGACACAATAGTATGTCAAACACTCAAAAAAAGGGAATAGTCATAGTGGCTGGCGGTACAGGCGGACATATATTACCAGCAATAGCAATTGGAGAGGCGCTAAAACGATTGTCGCCAGAGACTCCAGTGGCGTTTATCTGTGGGGCGAAACATCTTGAGCTGGAGCTTTACGGTAGGTTTGGAATCAGACCGATTCATCTCTCAGTCAGCCCGATATATCGGCATCTAACTGCGAAACTTGTCGGCTGGATGAACCTACTACGAGCGTTTTTTCAATCCTTATCAATTTTACGTCGGAATGCTAAGGTAGTATTGGGTATGGGTGGATACGTTTCTGCGCCAGTATTAGCCGCTGCTCGTCTGCTTCGGATTCCATTTTACTTACACGAACAAAATTCCATTCCCGGAAAGACTAATAAAATTTTCTCTAAACGAGCACGAATGGTATTTTGTTCTTTCCCGATGACCGTTCAACGACTTTCTGCGACTCGGGCAAGGGTCGTTGGTATCCCTGTGCGCTCCAGTATCTATGAAGCGACTCGTGAAGAGGCGTTGCGGTTCTTTGAGCTCACCGAAAATGTACCGGTTCTGCTGGTGTTGGGCGGCAGCCAGGGCGCTCGTTTCCTTAATCAAATCGTCCTGCCACTCCTTAAAGAACTGGATAATTTGCTTCGGCAAATTAACCAACGTCTTCAGGTCATCTGGAGTACCGGGAACGCTCATTTCAACTCCTGTGCTGAAGGGCTAAATGCCTTTGTGTTCTCACAGATAGAGGTAAAAATTTTCTCTTTTATAAATAGAATGGAGATGGCTTACGCTGTGGCTGATATAGCACTCTGTCGTGCCGGGGCAGCAACGCTTGCTGAACTCGCACTACGTTCTGTGCCCGCTTTCCTTATCCCGTTACCGCACGCTACTGATAATCATCAGTATTTCAACGCAGAACAATTCGTAAGAAACGGTGCAGGGGTGATGTTTGAGCAACATTCACTCAATGTGAAACGGCTTGCAGAAGAAATAGTAGATTTAATTAAACGCCCAAAGCGATTACAGGAAATGAAACGGGCTGCCCGGGGACTGGCTACACCCGGCGCCGCTGAACGTATCGCTGAGGCTTTGATTAAAGAAATCCAAACATAACTTTTAGAGGGACTTGATATGCTTGATTGTAAACGAATTCATTTCATCGGAATTGGCGGAGTCGGAATGAGTGGACTCGCTCTGGTACTTGCTCAACAGGGCTATACCATCTCTGGCTCTGACATCGCTGAGAACACGATGACCAGGCGTCTGAGGGACATTGGCGTCAAAGTATATATTGGACATAATGAACACAATCTCGGAGACGCTGAACTTGTCGTTGTATCCTCGGCTATTAAAGATGATAACCCGGAATTAATAAAAGCAAGAGCACTTAATATACCTATCCTGCATCGTTCGGAGGTGCTTGGGGCTATTTTGAATAATAAACGTGGTATTGCGGTCACTGGAACTCACGGTAAGACCACTACTACATCTATGATTTCTCTTTTACTGAAAGAAGCTGGACTGAATCCCACTATCCTAATAGGTGGTGAACTCAATGACGTTGGTGGAAACGCTGAATGTGGACCCGGTGAGTTTGTTATCGCAGAAGCTGACGAAAGTGATGGCTCGTTTCTCAACCTTGAACCTGAAATCGCTGTCATTACCAATATAGAGTCCGAACATCTGGACTATTATAAAAACTTTGAACACGAACTGGAGGTATTCAGTCGTTTTGCAGGGAAAGTAAAAGAAGACGGTGTGATTTTTGCTGCGCTTGATGATTACGGTAGTTGCCGAATCATTGATTGTGTTCCGCGTCCCTTTTTTACTTATTCGGTGCGTGACCCCGAGGCTGATATTGTCGCCGCTGATATTCAACTCCAGCCCTGGAGCTCAGACTATATGTTTATATATAAGAACCAACTCCTTGGGCGAGTACACCTATCAGTGCCTGGACTGCACAATGTTGCAAATTCTCTGGCATCATTAGGTGTGGGTATTTTTCTTGGGATTGATTTTGAGCAGTTGGCTGAAATCATAGCGACTTTTAACGGGGCGTCACGCCGATTTGAAATTAAAGGGAAGAGCGCCGGGATAACTGTGATTGACGATTATGCACATCACCCCACAGAAGTCGCAGCTACTTTGAAAGTGGCTAAAAAAGTCGCCTCTGCTCAGGAGGGTCGTGTCATTGCACTTTTTCAGCCACATCGATACACCCGCACCCTGTATCTGGGGCTTGAATTCGGCTCTGCATTTGAACTTGCTGACATTGTCGTCATTACTGATATTTATCCTGCTGGCGAAAAACCTATCCCCGGTGTGAGTGGCGAAATTATCGCTCAGGCTGTCAGAGAACATTCTCATCCAAAGATAATCTATTGTCCTGCTCTTAAGGATATTGAGGATTGTGTGATTCCGCTTCTTCAGGAGCGAGACATAGTACTCACACTTGGTGCAGGCAACATCTGGACTGTCGGTGAAAAATTGCTCGCTACCCTGCGCAGTAATGAAACTAAGGAGACTATACCTATCTAAATGAAAAATATGAACAATGGAAAGTTAAATAGACCAGATGTGGAGATTTTTGAGAACGTAGAGCTGAGAGCATATAATTCTATGAGACTCCCGGCAAGGGCTTCGTTTCTGGCTCTGCCACATTCACCTGAAGGAATCCTGAAAGCCATTGAGTTTGCCCGGAGTATTGACCGTCCCTGGTTTATGCTCGGTGGTGGTAGCAACGTTATCTTTGGTGAGCAGTGCATTGACGCAGTATTTATTAAACCGGGAAAAGAGTTTGATTATATTCGCGGAACATCCGACAATTCGCTCAGGGTGGGCGCAGGGACTCCTTTACCAAAACTGGTGGATTATTGCATCAGCAGGAACATCAGGGGACTGGCGTCATTGTGGGGTATTCCGGGAACGCTTGGTGGCGCAATTGCGGGCAACGCCGGCGCTGATGGCTCCTCTATTTGCGAGTTTCTCACTCAGGTAACGCTTTTAGACCCGGATGGGTTCGTACACCATATAAGTGGCACTCAATTAAACTGGTCGTATCGTTCCTGTGAGCTGGGCGATAGCATTATTCTTGAAGCTCATATCAAGCCCGGGTTCTCTCATCCAGGTGAGATACAACAGGTACTGAAGCGAGTAAAAACTATTCGCGCAAAACATCCGAATTTAGCAACTGAACCTTCTGCCGGGTGTATCTTTAAAAATCCTGCTGGCAATAGTGCGGGTCGGTTGATTGATATGGCTGAACTAAAGGGGACTCAAGTCGGTGGTGTTATGGTCTCTAATAAGCACGCTAATTTTATCATTAATACGGGCAATGCAACACCCTCTGATGCCGTTGAACTCATTCATTTAATTCAATCAAGGGTCAATTGCCTGTTTGGTATACTGCTGGAACCTGAAGTCAGAATTTTTGGAGCTGATTTCATAAAACAGGGAGTCTGATATGCCTTTTTACTGGAGAAAAGAACCCGAAGTGGACAGAATCCTGCGCAGAAAAGGACGAAGAAAAATCCGTCGTCCAAGACATACTTCACCACTGCAAAGAATTAAACAGCTCGCGCTTACGTTCTTGCGATTGTTTGCTATTCTGATGATGATATGTGTTGTCTCATTTGTCCTGCGAGCGTTTTATTTCTTCATTCTTGAGTCGGATTACTTCCGTGTGGAAAAGATTATTATTGAGGGGCTTAACGAAGAGACCAGGAAAGAACTCTCTACTGTCATTGGTGCAAAATCGCTGGAGCACACAAATATTTTCCGTATTTCTACTAAATCACTGAAAAAGACTATTACAGAGAAAATGCCAAAACTCGCTGATGTTGAGGTGAAAAAACTGTATCCCTCAAAAATCCTTATCACTGCCCGAATGCGAAAGCCTCTGGTCTATCTTGGCACAAAAGACCTGTTCCTTATAGACAGAGAAGGCGTGGTGATTGAAAACATCAAAAGAGTAAGAGAGGATTTGCCTGATTTGCCTTTTATCACAGGAGTACAGCCCGGCTCCCTACAATTGGGTAAGCCGATAAACAACCAACATATTATCTGTGCCCTTGAGGTGCTCATTGTTCTCAAACGAGGGAATCCATCTCTGTATCAAAAGGTCTCGGAGATTAACATTGATGAGCAGAAAGGACTGACCATAGTTCTGCTTGATAAAACAAAAATCAGACTGAGCTATCATAACCTCAGACAACAACTGGCAGCCCTGGATGCATTCCTGCGGCGTATTAAGGACACAAGCAGAATAAAATATGCAGATTTTAGATTTAAAGACCAGATTGTTTATATGCCTTCAGAGCAGGTAAGTTTCGCTCAATAACTATGCCTAAAAAGAAAAGAAAAATAATTACTGGACTTGACATCGGAACCACAAAGGTATGTGCGATTATTGGGGAGCCTGACCCACACACACGTGATATAAAAGTACTCGGACTGGGTTCTAATCCCTCCAGAGGTTTAAAGCGTGGGATGGTAATTGATATAGATGACACGGTGGAGTCAATCCGCCAGGCTGTATATAAGGCTGAAGAACAGGCACAGATTTCCATAAAAGATGTATTTATTGGTCTGTCTGGCGAACATATCTCAAGCTTCAACTCATCCGGTGTGGTGGAGGTCACCAATCCAGTGCGTGGCGTTAGTAGAACTGATATTGCCCGTGCTATTGAGAAAGCCAAACAACTCACCACTCCCTTTGACAGAGAAATTATCCACTGTATCCCGCAGGAGTTTGTTTGCGATGGGCAGAGTGGCATTAGAAATCCGCTTGATATTAGTTGCTCCAGGCTGGAGGTCAGAATGCATATCGTGACCGCCGCAATCACCTCTGCTCAGAATATCATTCGTTGCGTGCAACAGGCTGGATTCCGGGTCAGAGGTCTCCTGCTCCAGTCTCTGGCGTCTTCACTGGCGCTCCTTTCAGAAGAAGAAAAAGACCTTGGTATCCTGCTGGTGGATATTGGCGGTGGCACTACTGATATTGCCCTCTTTTACGATGGAAGCGTTAGATTTACTACTGCTATACCTTTTGGGGGCGACAACATTACCAACGATATAAAACTTGGTATCCGTGTGCCTATGTATGATGCTGAGAACCTCAAGAAAAAATATGGTCGTGCACTGGCGTCCTCTGTTGACCCAGAGGAAACTGTAGAAATCAAAACCCGATTAAATAACAATCCACTGAAAATAAATCGTCATTACCTTGCAGAAATCATACAGGCTCGCGTTGAGGAAATCTTACTCCTCGCAAAAGAACGATTGGAAAAGAACGGGTTGCTGGAGCATAGTGGTGCCGGGATTGTCTTGACCGGGGGCTCCGCATTACTTGATGGTATCATCGAACTCTCAGAAAAGATTTTTGAACTACCCGTGCGTCTGGGCACTCCACGTGGACTAAAAGGCATATCCAGTGCAGTCACCAGCCCCATCTATGCTACAGGGATTGGACTGGTTATCTACGGTAACAGTGATAACTACTTCCCCCGACTTCGTCCGCGAAACCTGTTTGCCTGGTTGATGGATGTATTTCGACGGTTTATTGATTGGGAGGTATTTGGGCAGAGCTGGCCACCCACTAATGAACTCGGCTGATGAGAGAACCTCTGCTCTCTGGTAATTGGTAAATATTTCTGAACCGCAGGTGTAGTGAGGAACAAAAAAAGACACCCTGAACAAACAGGACGTCAACCTGCAGGGGCTCTACATCTGTGGATTCAAATTTACATATTCTATTTCTATCGGAGGTGCAATAATGAAAGCATTAGAAATTGAACAGGAACTACCTCAGCCTACCTGTATTAAAGTCATCGGGATTGGCGGTGGTGGTTGCAACACGGTCAGCGATATGTTCAATATGGGTATTAACAATGTGGAATTCTATGCCATTAATACTGATGTACAGTCGCTGAAGATATGTCAATGTCCAAACAAAATCCAGATTGGTAAAGACCTGACCAATGGTCTGGGTGCTGGCAGTAACCCGGAAATAGGTGAACAGGCAGCACTCGCCGCCAAAGACGTCATCACTGAAATTCTGAAGGGTGCTGATATGGTCTTTATTACTGCTGGATTCGGCGGTGGCACGGGCACAGGTGCCGCACCTGTCGTGGCTCAACTCGCCAAAGAGATGGGGATTCTTACGGTGGCTGTGGTCACACGTCCGTTCCGATTTGAAGGTCCGAAACGTATGCAACGCGCTGAAGAAGGCATAGAAAAAATTCGCCAGATTTGCGACACTGTCATCGCTATCTCAAATGAACGTCTCCTTGAGGTCGTCGGCAATAAGGCTCTGCTGGTGGAAGCCTTCCATATCGCCAATAATGTCCTCTCCGAAGGGGTGAAAAGTATCTCAGAACTCATCACCACTCCGGGGTTAATCAACGTAGACTTTGCGGACATCCGAACTATTATGGGGATAAGCGGTGGTGCAGTGATGGGTGTTGGTATCGGCAAAGGCGAAAATCGCGCCGTTGAAGCCGTCAAAAAGGCTTGCTCTAACCAGCTCCTGGATAAAATTGTGATTGAGGGCGCTAAGGGGATTCTTATTTGTATTAACGCTCCACCTGACCTCACTCTTCAGGAGATTAATGAAGCTACTACCCTTGTGTACGAAGCCGCTGACGATGAGGCAAATATTATCTTTGGGGCTGTCATTAACGAAAATTTGAAAGATGAAGTGAAAGTTACTATGATTGCCACTGGATTTAAAGAAGAGACTCGCAAAGATGGAAGGTATAAAAAACAGCTCCTGGCAAGCTCTGAACCTACACGCATACAACGCCGACACCAGGAATACTCCACACAGCAAGAAGAATTGACTCCCCAGAACTCAGATAGATTGGAGCCTGAATCTGTTATCTCTGCTACACCACCCCGTATTGAGATAAAGCCCGACATCTTTGCTGATGAAGAGAATGCCCAGGCAGATAATATTGATGACAAGCTCTCCGGGGTAAATGCCGAAGAAACTGAGGTCTCTTCAGAAAAGGAGCAATCCAGCTCAAGTGAGTCAGTCGCCAGTAAAGAAAAAACTAAAAAAGCTGAAAAACAGCCGAATAATGAATACGAGATACCCTCAATCTTTCGCCGTCGTCGCCTGATTTTCTGAGGCAGAACACTTCATTAACACGATAAACAAAGAGTAGTGTAGAGTTGAGATAATCTCCTAAGGAACATCTCTTCTTGATGTTTGAATAGATTTCTCCGTTCCGCTACAAAAATATCCATTCACGAATTGAACAAAGAGTTCAACCCATTGATGACTCCGGCAGTGGATGTTTGGAGGTCTTTATGAATTACATAGAAGAACCATTTTAACAATTCGCATAATAGGACTTTTCTTTTTAATTTTCTCGCATCAGTTGAGTGTAATTATCAAATTCTCCTATTCTTCCGAATAAGACATTGGTCGCTTAGACTCCCTTAATCCTGAAGTAAAAAAACGCTTCTTTGGAGATTTTGGCTTGATTCTAACATCTCTTTTCCACTATGATTAATTTACAAATGACTTGAAGGTACCTAAGCCTTTGTAATAATTTAGTCATATTAATAATATATATAGTGAAGAAACGTGTTATAGACCAAAGGTATATTTATTCGGAACTTCAGTGAAGGAGAGGAGTTATGGATTATATTAAGAGAATGATTCATATTTCATTATTCATAGTATGTGTCGGCATACCCCTGAGTCTCCTGGGTCAGCAATCTATCCCTTACCAGACAGGATTCGAGCCACCAACTTTTACCGTAGGGTCTCTTCATAATCAGGATAATTGGTTGGTCACTGAAGGTGTCGCAGAAGTGCAGACAGCAAAGACCTATGAAGGTAGCCAAGCAGTGAAACTTGAATCTAATTCCACAGTTGTAAAAGACTTCAATGGCTCAGGGCTTTCTATTGTCTGGGCTCAGGGCTACTTCTGTGGGGCTGGCATTAGTGGTACTC
>JAGHBZ010000235.1 GCA_021160705.1 Candidatus Sumerlaeota bacterium | reverse complement strand
CTCTGCTCCTCCTTCAGTCCGCCGAAAAAAAACGCCTTGTGTGAAACAGTGGACGTAGTTAGTGAAGTGGAACTTCCAAACAGTATCTATAAAAGAGTTCACATAGCAATACTCCGCAGATTGCTTGGAGGTAAATTTTTCTTTTTTTGTAATTGTGGGAAATATCAATCTGTTGATAAAATGATTTAATAAAATTCGTTGCAATAATAACTGCGATTCCCAAAATAGAGTAAGTTCGTTTGTGTTGATTTTTTGAACTCGCATTAGAGATATTATCAGGAGTAAAAAGATAAGGTAGGAGAGAGAAATGAATCTTGCAGAAATGACTGCTATGCAATTAAAGGAGCTCCTGGCTAAGGGGCAGACGTCGTGTCGGGAGATTATGGAGTCGGTACTGGATGAAATTAACAGGCGCGAGCCAGAGGTACAGGCATTCATATCTATTCGTGACAGAGAAGAACTTCTTGCGGAAGCAGAGGCAGTAGACCAGCGTCGGCAAAAAGGTGAGGCGGTCGGCGTTTTAGCGGGTCTGCCAGTGGCGATTAAAGATAATATCTGTACAAAAGGTATTCCCACCACGTGTGCGTCGCGTATGCTGGCGAATTTTGTGCCGCCCTATGAAGCAACTATTGTTGAGCGTATACGAGCTGCTGATGGCATTATTCTCGGCAAGACGAATATGGATGAGTTTGCTATGGGTTCAAGCACCGAGAACTCCGCTATGAAAATTACACGTAATCCACATAACCCTGAGTATGTGCCTGGTGGCACCAGTGGAGGTTCTGCGGCAGCGGTTGCGGCAAATGAGACCATACTTGCCATTGGCTCTGATACCGGGGGGTCTATTCGGCAACCTGCGGCGTTCTGTGGCGTGGTGGGTATGAAACCTACCTATGGACGCGTCTCCCGATATGGGCTTATTGCTTATGGCTCTTCACTTGACCAGATTGGTACCATAACCAAAGATGTTCAGGATACCGCATTGCTACTTTCGGTGATTGCCGGACACGACCCAAAGGATTCCACCTGCATTAATGCAGAGGTCCCTGATTATCTTCAGGAGACAAAGACGACAAAACCTCTACGAATAGGGGTCCCTAAAGAATATTTTGGTCCCGGATTAGATGAGGAAGTCCGCAAGAGTGTGGAGAACGCTATAGAACTTCTAAAAGAAGATGGGCATACCCTTGACTCAATTAGCCTTCCGCATACTGAGTATGCGGTGCCGGCATATTATATTATTGCCTGTGCAGAGGCGAGCTCCAATCTTGCCCGATACGACGGATGCCAGTATGGGTTTCGTTCACCCGGGGATGATAACATCATTGATATGTTCACTCATACGCGAACTCAGGGATTCGGGGAAGAGGTCAAGCGTCGTATTATGCTTGGCACGTATGCACTAAGCGCTGGATACTACGACGCATATTATCTGAAGGCTGCCCGTGTCCGAACGCTTATCGCACGTGATTTTAAGGCAGCATTTGAGTCGTACGACCTTGTCCTGCACCCAATTGCGCCTACCCCTGCGTTTAAGATTGGTGAAAATATTGACGACCCGCTTAAGATGTATCTTGGCGATATATATAGTGTGATTGCCAATCTGGTGGGGATACCCGCTATTACAGTGCCGTGTGGCTGGACAAGTAACCATTTGCCTATAGGCGTGCAGCTTGCCGCTAAACCGTTGGATGAGCCTACGTTACTTTCCGCCGCATACCGCCTTGAATCCCTTCTTCATAAATCCGGACTCTTAACTCGCCCCTGAAATGACAATCGCCTGTTCCCCACACCTCTGCACCGGGCTACCAATATATCCTCACTCCGCAACTTTTCAAAAAGGTAAACCCATCCAAATTTCATTTGTTACATTTCTGTAGGAATGTTATTACACTGCCGGTTTACCCTCGCGGTCATTGACTCCGCTGATAAGAGCAGAGGGGGTTATGGGATGGAGATTTCTTCAAGGATTACTTCTTCCAGATATACCCAGGCAGTAGCGTCATCTTTGGGATTGAAGCTCGTTATATCAAAAGAGAGCTCTAGTGTCTCCGAGAGCCCGGTAGGTTGCGGACGGATGTACACATCGTAGTCCACAGGATTGCTGAATGTGGGAGCGACTCTTTGATTGCTGTCAACTGATGTTATGGAGACCTGCGAAGTTTCCTGCTGATAAGCGCGAAGCCGAAATCCCGGCACAAGGTCAGGGTCAGTTTGACTGCTACTTACTGTACATCTTGCCCTATAGAGTTTGCCCCCTTCCACGCTTATACCCGGACTGTACCAATAGCTGAAGCAGTTGGTGGAACCATCTGGACTCAAGCCAAGTCGCCCATCTGAAACGCTGGTGTTAGGTTCATCAAAGAGTTCGATTTTGCCTTTATACTGCCACCCTTCCGCTCCTGAGGCAAATGTATAATGTGGGAGTCCATCAGGTACCGCGGAGATAGAAGGCACTTCGTCAAGAATCACCTGTTCAAGATATAGCCAGGCAGACGGGTCATCATTGATATCAAAGCTTAGCGAATCAAAAGCAAGTTGAATATCCACGAACTTATCATCAGAGCGAGGGGTAATAAACACGGTATAATCACATGGTGCAAACTGAGTGGGGGAGACACCCATCTTACTATTAATAGTTGTCATCCACCCAAGCCAGTTATCGCGCTGATTGACTCGCAGACGAAATGCGGGTACCAGGTCAGCGGTATTCTGGGTAGAGCTGACAGTAAACGTCGCCTGATACATCTTTGCGCTCTCAATGTTAATATCCGGGCTGTGCCAGTAGCCGAAACTATGTAGTGAGCCTTGAGGGGATAATCCTAAATGTGCGTATGTCCAGCTGGATAATGGCGAGTCAAATCCCGCAATGTTACCTACATATACCCAGTCGTCTGTGCCAGTCTCAAACCTGAACCTTGGAAGTATGGGGGTAGGTGTGGGTGATGGCGTTGGAGTAGGCGTCGGCGTGAATTGAGGTTCGGTGTCGCTTATATTACCGGTAATAACCAGCGAGTACCTTTGTGGTGGTTGCGCAATGTTTGTTCCGGTTACACGCACCACATATTTACCGAACGCAGGTGAAGAAATCCTTATTCCTTCAACATTGTTGACCGAGTCTTTGAGCCCTTCCTGCTTAACAGATTTACCCAGTATCTCTATCCCCGGCGTAAGAGGCGATTCAGTGGATAAGGGTAGCCATCCGGATAAGGCAGAGGAATAAAGATATGCATTTTCAGCATCTTGCGCCTCATAGCCTGAGACCAGTGAGAACTCAGCGCTGTATTCCCAGCGGATTTCTGCAAAGAACTCCCCAGAGGTAATTACTATCCCGTGTAGCGGGATACGTGCATAACCAATATATCCATTCCAGACATCACTATAAATATCACAGCTCACTGCAATCTTTTTCTTTTTCGCAATAAGTGAGTGTGGCAGCCCGTCCTTCCCTTCATCATAAATATTGATGTCCATATAGTACGTTCCCGACTCAGGCGCAATAATCGCAAATTTCATAAAGTTGAGCTCCAGGGGATACCAGCAGGGAGAGAGTTTGATAGCAATTCCATCGCCGATATGTGAGGGGCGGAGTCCTGCATCGTATCTTGACGCCGGAGAAAACGACTGAGCCGCAGATGGCTGTACAGGATTCAATGGATAGATGATGTTGCCATCAGGGTCTTCCACTTCAAGGTCAAGATTATTTACCAGTGCACCATTCGCTTCAAGACTCCCCGGATAATCATTCCATACCAGTGTGACCGAGAGAGGCTCTACACTACCCAGCACATAAATATCATACGAATTCTCCCCACGATTAACTATTTCTCTATGGGCATCAAGGAGTAGTGCGGTATGACCGTAAATGGAATTGGCTGGATTTACTCTGCCCCAGCCATCTACGTTATTGGGTTCCATTGTAGGGATTTCTTGATACTCCCCATATCCGTATTGTCCGGGATACATTTGTGCACATCCATTAATAAGCAAAGCCTTGAGGAGTGAGGATGGAGGCGTGCTTATTCCCTCTGAGACCAGAAATTCCCGAAGCAATGCGACCATCCCACAGGTAAGAGGAGTTGCCATACTGGTTCCGCCCATATATGCATAGTACAGATTTGCGGGTGCCCAGAAATTGTCCAGCGGTGCAAGGGAGGATTTTGTGGATAATACATAGGTTCCAGGCGCAACGACATCTGGTTTATACCGACCATCCAACGTAGGTCCACGACTGCTGAATGCGGCGAGTCCATTCACATTATCCGCTATACGGTCTGTAGACATTATGCCCCAGCCACCCCAGAAATCGTCTTTCTCCTTGCGATTATTTTCACTTGCACCGACGCTGATACAATTCTTGGCACACGCAGGCGAGCCAATAGAACCTAAATCAATCACTCCGTCCTGGTCAGCGTCAACGCCATCGTTGCCCGCAGCAAACAGAATAGTCATCTCAGGATGTGCCCAGGTAAACTCATCAACGTCCTGGTCTAAAGATGTATATGTTCCAAATATACCCACTAATCCCCAGCTGTTGGTGTGTAAATCAGCGCCTGCATCATAGGCTTGCTGAAATAAAATATTCAGATTGTCTGGAATACCCACAAGGCTTCCAGCATTATCGGCAACTGCCTGAAAAATCAGGCTGGCTTCGGGTGCCATACCCGGCAGGCTTGTCTCCGGGAAAAAATGTTCCACAGGTCTGGCAGCGGACATCACTCCATTGCCAAGTACTGAACCAGCCACGTGTGTGCCGTGCCCGTGATAGTCTGTTGCGCCGTCGCCACTCAAATCAAATATCTCAAGGACGCGTGAATTCCCTGCACCATCTTCAAAGTCGTCGTGAAGTTTGAGCGGTTCCGCTGAACCCTGGTCTATACCGGTATCGCAGACACATACCACCTGCCCCTGACCATATATACCCAGGTCTTCCCAGACACTACGCGTGTCACATACCCCGGGGTCTGCCGCCTTATTATTGCGCAACTCAAACTCAGGTGCTGGCTCAATAAATTTTACCTCCGGGATATACGACACGTCTGCAAGACGTTCAGGCGAGATTCGTATCCTTATTTTGGTCTTCCATTGGCTCTCCGAGGTAAGCAGTAGCTCTGCACCCAGATTCTTCAGTTGCGATTTCACCTGCGAGAGCTCGCAGTCAGGATAGACAATAATTTCGTACTCTTTGGGTTCTGGGGGTTTTGTGCTCTTCATTGTAACGGTTATATTATCTGAAACAAACTTTTTCCCTGCTACTTTGCCGTCAACGGGTTTGGCAAATTTGTAGTCCCGGAGTGCCTTTTCTGAGAATTTATAATAAGGAAGATAATCCCCTATCCAGCGAATAAACGGATACGTTCGCATAAGTGAAAGTTTTTGGTCCGAACGAAGTTTTACCAGGAAACAATATTCCGGGATATAATCATAGAAGGTCACGCCAACATCCTGAAGTGTCTTTTTCCATTCGTCTAAAACTGCTCCTCTGAATTGGAGGAGACAATATCCTTCTCCGCTCTGTGATTTTCTGGCTGGAGTGGTGGTGAGCTCTTTCAGGTTAACGTTCTTCAGCAGTGCTTGTTCATTTAAGGGGTCAAGGGCATTG
>JAGHBZ010000358.1 GCA_021160705.1 Candidatus Sumerlaeota bacterium | reverse complement strand
TGCTGAACTGATAAATGCTCTGGTCTATAACCAGAGCATTTATCAGTTCAGCACCGATAACTGCACTTGTGCCTTCATCGAAGTAGTCAGCAGTTTCATTTTCAAAGAAACAATTGTAGATGACCTCCGGGTCGCTATCTGCGTCGTTTTCTTCAACGCCATACCCTTTATTATTGCTAAAGATGTTGTTTTTTAGTACCCCGCCGGATGTATCCAGCAGTACAGCGCTACCGATGTTGCCATAGCAGGTGTTGTTCTCCATAGTGACTGAGGAGGCGCTTTTAGCGTGTAAACCAATTCCATTTCCGACAATAAAATTATTAGCCACTATCGGCTCTGAATGTAGACTAAACACCCCGGTGTCTAAATTTCTCACTATTCTATTTGCCACTATAGTGGGTTCTGAATTGCTAAGACAATAGATTCCCGAAAGATAATTGTGCAGGATAGTGTTGCGATAAATAGTGGGGAATGAGGCGTCACAATATATTCCCTGTTCGTAATTTTCAGTAATTGTATTTAGAATTATAGTTGGTGAGCTACCAGTAGCACAATAAATCCCGCCTCTATTCTGGCGTATTTCGTTCTGTTGAATGAGAGGCGTTGCACCACCCCAGACGACAATTCCATAGTGTATGTGTGACTCCACAATATTGTTAAATATCTCTGGGGAACCACCATTGCAATAAATTCCCATAAAACCATCGCTTACTGTAAAGCCATCAAGTCGACAATCCTCTGCCATAGTCACAGTATGTGAGCCCATAGAGGAGGAGGCGGCTTTGATTCTGGTTTCAACTCTCTGGAGGTCTCTTAGCCAGCCCTGTTGTGAATCATACCCTCCATATAATCTAATTCCGTTTCGGAGCGTGATGTTTTCGGTATATGTGCCGCGGTCAACGCGGATATTGGTGTATTCAGGTGGGTGTACTTCTGCGTTATCAATGGCAAACTGGATTGTCGCCCAGGGGTTGGAGCTCGACCCATCACCCATCGTATCATCCCCCCAATATGTGGAGACATAATAGTCTATCCCATAGGAGAGACTCTGTCCTGCAAACAAAAATCCAGTCAACAATGCCAGTACTGTTGTGAAATAGATTCTCGCCATTATTCACCTGTTCGTTCAATCTTTTCCATTCTCATAAACCGAGTTTTACCGGGATTTCTATTTGGAGATGTTAAAATGTATAAAATTGTCTTATAAATTACGCCAATGATAGTCAAATAAAAAGACCGAATTACCCCACATTGTCTTCGTAGCGTTTCAGCAAGTATATAGACAAATTCTATAACTGGAGGAAATAACCAGATTCCTTCAGAAGAACAACAAAGAGGGTGCATTATCAGCTCAGCGTCTAGGGGAGTTATAAAACACAAATTTCTTGACCCCATAATTAATCAAATTAGAGTATTGCTTTGTTTACATTGTATTGCATTGTATTACATTGTATTGCATTGTATTACATTGTATTACTTTGTATTGCTTTCTATCTTGTGGTTTTTCTATAATCTTTTTTATTCACATTTTTATAGCAGGAGACACCAATGGGAGGAGAAATAATTGTTTTAACCGAAGAGAATTTTGATGAAGAAATTACAAAGAGCGAAATCCCAGTATTAGTAGATTTCTGGGCACCGTGGTGTGGTCCGTGTCGGACACTGGCTCCTATATTAGAGGAGATTGCCGAAGAATTTAAAGGCAGACTCAAGATTGGAAAAGTAAATGTTGACGAAAACCTGAGGCTGAGTCAAAAGTACAGTATACAGAGTATACCAACACTTATTATTTTTAAAGACGGTAAAGAAGTAAACCGGTCAGTGGGGGCTGTACCTAAAGAAAAACTAAGAACAACCATAGACTCAAGCCTATAAGAGGTTTGGTTTCACGGAGTTGCGAGATTCAATAATTATGTTGAAGATTGCTTCAATAGTATAAAAGACGAACATATAATTTCGGAGACAGAGGTATGGGTTGTCCGTATTGTAGGAGTGGCAAGACAAAAGTTGTAAATTCACGGGTCACACCACAAGGAGATATGGTGAGGCGTCGCCGGGAATGTCGGGAATGTCATCGCCGATTTACTACCTTTGAGATGATAGAGAAGATTCCCTTGGTTGTAATCAAGCAAGATGGGCGAAGAGAAGCATTCGACAGACAAAAGATTATCAATGGAATTGTGAAGGCATGCGAGAAACGTACAGTGAATATTGTGCAAATTGAGAAACTGGTCTCAGAAGTAGAGAAGGAGCTGTATAATCAAATGGAGAAAGAGGTAAAATCACAGCAAATAGGAGAGATGGTCTTAACCCGACTGCGTGAGCTGGATGAAGTGGCTTATGTGCGGTTTGCATCGGTGTATCGTAACTTTCGGGATGTCAGTGAATTCACTCAGGAATTACAAACCCTGCTCAAAAGGCAAGAAGAATAATTTAAAAAGTTTTATCACTTGTGTATGGGATAGAAAAATAAAAAGAGGCGAATAGAGATGAATAAGGACGTCTATCTTTATGATACAACGCTACGTGATGGTGAACAGGGAAGAGGCATAACATTTTCCCTGCCTGATAAGGTGCGTGTAGCGCAGTGTCTTGATGAGTTTGGGATTGATTATATTGAGGGTGGTTGGCCAGGCTCAAATCCTAAGGCGGTGGATTTCTTCAGGGAGATGAAAAATATCAGGCTAAAACAGGCACGGCTATCTGCGTTTGGTAGTACAAGGCGTGCACGAATATCCGTGGAACAAGATGATAACATTCAGGCACTAATCAAGGCAGAGACACCAACTGTTGCAATATTTGGCAAGTCCTGGGATTTGCACGTTACTAAAGCACTTCGTATCTCGCTTGAGGAGAACTTAAAGATGATTGCTGAATCTGTCGCCTATTTGAAAAAAAGGGGAAGAGAAGTAATCTTCGATGCGGAGCACTTCTTTGACGGTTATCAAAACAATCCTGATTATGCCCTAAAAACAATTACCGCTGCAATAGAGTCGGGCGCTGATACTATAGCGCTCTGCGATACCAATGGTGGGACCCTTCCAATGGTACTGGAAAAAATAGTTCATAACGTCATAAGGCAATTTTCTGACGTGAGTATAGGTGTTCACGTGCACAATGATGCAGGGGTAGCGGTGGCAAACTCGTTGCTTGCGGTAATGGCAGGTGCGAACCACATTCAGGGAACGTTTAATGGGATTGGTGAACGATGTGGAAACGCAGACCTTGTGCAAATTATTCCTGCACTGGTCTTCAAGTTGAATAAGACCTGCATCCCGAAAGAGAACCTCACCCGATTGACCGAGACTGCTTACTTTATTGCGGAGGCGGCAAATATGATTCCTGACCCACGTCAGCCGTATGTGGGACGGGCTGCGTTCACACATAAAGGCGGTATTCACGTGAGCGCGGTTGCGCGAGCCACTGAGACCTACGAGCATATTCCACCTGAATGGGTGGGTAACCGTAGAGATGTAGTGGTCTCTGACCTTTCTGGTAAAAGCAACATAGTATATAAAGCAGAAGAACTTGGGGTAGACCTGAGTGGTGCTGATGAGAGAGCAATCAGACGAATTGTGAATAAAATAAAAAAGCTGGAGAACGAGGGTTATCAGTTTGAGTCAGCAGATGGTTCATTCGTTTTATTACTCCGTAAAGAGCTGGAACAATACCAGGAC
>JAGHBZ010000274.1 GCA_021160705.1 Candidatus Sumerlaeota bacterium | reverse complement strand
GCATGTTATACTATCTATGATTTAAAAAAAAATCTCATTGAAATAAAAAGAATAGATTATGATGTTGCAGGCGCTCAACGCGCTATCCTTGATAATAATCTTCCCAGAGAACTTGCAGAACGTTTAGCTTATGGGTGGTAAGTATGAGTTCTAAACGTAACTGCACAGACAAGAAAAATCTTCAACAGATTAAGAATCGCATAAAAGAACTCAGACGGCTAATTGAACATCATAATTATTGCTATTATGTTCTGAATAAGCCAGAGATAAGCGACCGTGAGTATGACTTGCTGTTCTGGGAACTGGAGATGCTGGAACGTAAGTATCCTCAGTTCGCTGAGCCTGATTCGCCGACTCGCCGCGTCGGAGAAAAAAAATTGGAAGGATTTCCCAGTGTTACTCATGAAGTTCCTATGCTCTCCATATCCAATACTTATAACGAGCAGGAGCTCCGAGATTTTGACGAACGAATCCGCCGAATGCTGGGTATCACTTCGCCTATTGAATATCTGGTAGAACTTAAAATTGATGGTGTGGCTATTTCAGTTCGGTACGAAAATGACAAAATTGCTTATGCCTCAACGCGTGGCGATGGCTTTGTGGGTGATGACGTGACCCCGAATATTAAAACTATCCACGATATTCCTCGTTATATATTTAATAACGTCCCCGGCAAGAAAACATTTATTGAGGTTCGCGGTGAAGTGTATATGGATAAGGAGACCTTTGAGAGGCTAAATAAAGAGCGTGAGAGGGCTGGTGAACCTTTATTTGCCAATCCCCGGAACGCTACCGCAGGTTCTCTGAAACTCTTAGAACCACACATTGTCGCTCAGCGGGAGCTGAGAAATTTTATGTATGCGATTGGCGCCACTGATTACGAACTCCCACCCACGCATGCAGAAGTCTTGGAGATGCTGGAGAAATTGGGATTTCGAGTTAACCCATTGCGGTGGCTTTGCAAAAGCGTTGAAGAGATTCTCAAGATAATTGAAGAATGGGAACCCAAACGCCATAGCCTTCCTTATGAGATTGATGGATTGGTCATAAAAGTCAACAAATTGGAATACTGGGACCGACTTGGCTCAACTGCAAAAAGCCCCCGCTATATTACCGCATATAAATTCTCAGCCGAACAGGCTGTCACAAGACTCGTTAAAGTAGAATTTCAGGTTGGACGTACAGGCACAGTAACACCAGTGGCAATACTTGAACCGGTGTGGTTATCCGGCACGCGGGTGAGCAGGGCAACACTGCACAACTTTGAAGACCTGAAACGAAAGGACATTCGGCTTGGCGACCATGTGGTGCTTGAAAAAGGTGGCGAAATTATCCCCAAGGTGGTTAAGTCGTTGACTGATTTGCGTGAGGGCAAAGAACAACCCATTACCCCTCCTAAAGTCTGCCCGGTTTGTGGCTCACCGCTGAAAAAATCTGCCAATGAAGTTGCTATACGATGTGTGAACATCAATTGCCCAGCGATGATTAAGCAGAAAATTATTCATTTTGCCAGTCGTGACGCAATGGACATTGAGGGATTGGGCGATAAACTTGTTCAGCAACTCGTGGATAAAGGGTTGGTAAGAAACTTCGCAGATATTTATCGTCTGACTATAGAGAAAGTAGCAGAGCTGGAACGAATGGGTAAAAAATCAGCACAAAACCTTATACAAAACCTTGAGAAGAGCAAAAAGCGACCGCTTCATAATTTTCTCTATGCATTGGGAATTCGCTATGTCGGACTGCAATCCGCCAAGATTCTTGCCTCTCGGTTTAAATCTCTTAAACGAATTATGAACGCTTCCTATGAAGAGCTTGCCGAAACTGAGGGTGTGGGACCAGTAATGGCAGAAGCTATAAAAGAATTTTTTACTACATCTGAAAATATAAAGACAATTGAAGAGCTGTTCAAACTTGGTATTAAACCCCAGGAGGAGGTCGTACCATCTGTTGCAGCTAAACCCGAGGTAGCTGGAAAAACATTTGTCTTTACAGGCACACTGGATTCAATGCCACGAAGCGAGGCAGAAAAACTGGTTGAGTCTCTCGGTGGTTCAGCATCTAAATCAGTATCCAGAAACACCGATTATGTAGTGGTGGGTAAGGAGCCAGGAAGCAAATTTACTAAGGCACAACAACTCGGTGTAAAAATTATTAATGAAGACGAATTTCTTAAACTCATTGGCAAAAAATGAACTCCTTTGAGGATGTCCTCCTGATTGATACCTTGGTAGTCGGTCAACTTCACACCAATTGCTATATCGTGATTGACAGAGAAAAGCAAGAAGGAACTGTGATTGACCCGGGTGCCGATGCGGATATTATTTTGCAAACCATTAGAACTCATAACGTGTCTATTAAATGGATAATTAATACCCATGGACATATTGACCATATCGGTGCCAATGCAGATTTGAAAAGAGAAACCAAAGCAAAAATTATGATACATCTGAATGACGAACCAATGCTGAAAGACCCTGAGTTAAACGGAGCCGTCTTGCTGGGAATACCATTTAACAGCTGCGATGCCGATGTGTTAATTGATGACTCGTGTCCGATTACTATTGGCACTCAGGAGTTCCAGGTCATTCATACACCCGGGCATTCTCCAGGAAGTATCACACTTTATAGAAAAGGGTTGATATTTTCTGGTGACTTACTGTTTAAAGGCGGAATTGGACGCTGGGATTTGCCCGGTGGGGATAAGCGACAACTCATTACGTCGTTAGAGCATATTTTAAAATTGCCGAGCTCCACAAGGGTATATCCGGGACACGGTCCCACCACAACAATAGGCAGGGAAAATATTGAACTCACGTCAATATGTTAAGTTTTAAGAAAGGAGAAAGCAAATGATAAAAATTCATCTCATCAGTATTGCCATCCTGATTCCTGTGATATTTGCTCCTCTGGTGGGCTGCAGTTCACCGGCTGAACGCTACGTTAAGGAAGGTGAAAAAGCCGAGCGTAAAAAGAATTTTAAGAAAGCTATCTCAAAGTACGAGAAAGCTATTGAACTCGACCCAAAGTATATGTCTTCATATATAAAAATTTCTGACATCTATAGGGAACAAAAGAAATTTGATAGAGCAGAGCACTATTTGAAAGAAGCTATTAAAATAGACCCGGATTACTATAAAGCCTATCGGCGGCTTAGCAAGCTCTATAGGTTACAAAAGGAGTATACAAAGGCTCGAATGGTCTGTCAGCAAACTCTTGCTCGCCCCGGAATCAATAACCATTCATCCGAAAAGAGAAAGATAAAAAAAGAGCTTGTGCGCATAGAAGCCGCTGAGAAAGGCGTATGTCCGTTGAAACTGAAGTGAGTACTTAAAATGAACAAAAGAAAATACCCATATAGTTCATATTATGCATTTCTGATTTTTTTGATTGTATTGACAGGATGTTCCTTGTTTCATCAGGCAAGCGAGACACCAGAAAAGCCCGTTGCGGACACCGGCGAGGGCTACATTTATCTCCCAACGAAGATTGCTGCTAAATATTATGGGTTTAATGTTTACCGCGCTGAGAACAAAGAGGG
>JAGHBZ010000070.1 GCA_021160705.1 Candidatus Sumerlaeota bacterium | reverse complement strand
GCCTACTCCCATCAAATAACGCGGTTTGTCGGTTGGCATAGATGGGTTCAGGCCATCCAGTACCTTGAGCATTTCTTCTATTGGCTCACCCACAGAAAGGCCACCAATCGCATAGCCATCAAAACTGATTTTCTTCAGGCCATCAATAGATTCCTGTCTCAGCTGCGGATACATACCGCCCTGCACAATCCCGAACAATGTCTGTGTATCAGAACTCTTATGCGCTTTTTTACTGCGTTCCATCCAGCGGAGAGTACGTTCAGTTGCACTCTTTGCGTATTCATACTCAGCAGGATATGGAATGCATTCGTCAAATCCCATAATAATATCAGCACCTAAAAGATTCTGGACTTCAATAGATTTTTCTGGCGAAAGAAAAAGTCGTGCACCATCTATCGGAGAAACGAACTCCACTCCCTCCTCAGAAATACGTCGGAGTTTGCTAAGTGAAAAGACCTGAAATCCACCACTGTCGGTCAACAGTGCCCGCTCCCAGTGCATAAAACGATGTAGTCCACCGAGTTGATGTATAATCTCAGCACCCGGTCGTAAAAAAAGATGAAACGTATTTCCTAAAACAATCTCAGCACCCAGCTCCAGGAGTTCTTCAGGCGTCATAGCTTTGACTGTGCCCTGTGTACCTACCGGCATAAATACAGGAGTTTTGACCGTGCCATGCGGGGTGTCCAATTGACCAAGCCGAGCTCTGCCAATTGTCTTTTTTATTGTAAACTTCATTTTTGATTATCCCTGTTACTCTGGCTTTCTTATGAAATCAAATTTGTGCTCATCTATAAGGAGACCAGAAATACAGGAAATGATAATTATTAATTATTCCCTATATTAACCTTTTCACTTCCAGGATTTTTTTTCTCAGAGTTCACTGATTAATTTTCCCGCTCAAGTATCTAAAATCGGTGTTCCTTTGTGTAATCCGCGGATTATCTCTTCATACCATAAAATACTTCCCCTTAACCGCCCACCGACTGGCAGATTTTCCCATTCACTACCCTGTGATTCCGTGGCTAAATTTTTTCACGAACCACGCTCCACGAACTACGCCCCGCTTTTTCGTCCATATTCGTGCTCATTCGTGGTTTCCCTTCACGCACACCGCTTCACATACATCGCCCTCCACCATCCCTTTAACCCGAACTCGCTAAAATGCGAAAATAAAGTCTGACCCCACAGGTTTAAAGTATTAGCATTGCATCACCGTAACTGTAAAATCTATATTTCTTCTCAATAGCAATATGATAAGCCTTCATAATGAAGTCCAGCCCTGCAAACGCCGAGACCAGCATAAGAAGTGTGGAACGCGGTAGATGAAAATTTGTTATCAATGCATCAATAGCCTTGAACCTGTAGCCGGGTACAATCATCAGCTCTGTCTCACCACTGCCCGGAGTCACATTTCCTTCGGAGTCGGCGATTGTTTCTAATACCCTGACCACAGTGGTACCCACAGCAACGATACGGCGACCTTCCTTGCGGGCTTGATTGATTTTAGCGCAGTTCTCTTCATCAATTTCAAAAATTTCCTTTTCTATCTTATGATTCTCAATCTTTTCAGACTCCACAGGTTTAAACGTTCCAGCACTTACGTGCAAAGTGAGGAACGCAAATTCAAATCCTTTCTCTTGAAGTTCTTTCAGCAACGCCTCTGAGAAATGCAATCCAGCGGTCGGTGCAGCCACAGAACCCGGTACACGTGCAAACACCGCTTGATAGCGTTCTCGGTCGCACGGAGATTCCCAGGGGAAAGGTTTACCGACCATATCTGCTTGGCGTTTTCTGGCTTTGATGATATACGGAGGAAGAGGGGTATGACCCACGGTCTCCAAAACATCCCACCAGTCGCCATCAAAATCAAACCGAACAATCCGTTCACCTTTCCCGGCGTATCCCAGTATCTGGCACTCTAATACTTTAGGTTTGAAGACTATTCGGTCGCCTTTATGGATTTTCTTACCGGGTCTGACCAGCGCCTTCCAGAGATTATGTGGCTCGAGCTCCCTGAGTAAGAAGACCTCCACCTGTCCACCGTATGGCATCTTCTTTCCGATTAATCGCGCTGGGATTACCTTGCTCTCGTTAAAAACAAGCAAATCCCCTCCCTTGAGATATGTGGCTATATTTCTGAATATATCGTGATAGATTGATTCAGTACTACGCTCCAGAACCATCAGGCGCGACTCCTCGCGTCTCGGCGAAGGATAACAGGCGACTAACTCCTCGGGTAATGAATACTCAAAATCGCTGGTCTTCATTTTTCGTCCAGTAAGGTTCGGAGTATCTTCTTAAGATGCGATTTACCGCGCTTTTTATAGAGTTGGTATAAATCGTCATCAGACAGGCGTTTAATTTTTTCTTTCTTACTGTGTTCATCAAAATCCGCATTGATAATCAGGCGTCGTGTCTTTGCGAGTATTTCAAGGAATTCACCGAAATCCTCATCAACCTCGCTGGCAATCTTATTCCTGATTTTCTGAGCCAGTGCAGGAAATCCCCCAGTGGTTGATACAGCAATTTGTAACATCCCTCGACGAAAAATCGCTGGCATTATAAATGTACAACGCTAGGGGTCATCTACCACATTTACGGGTACCCCTGCTGAATCTGCCATCTCTGATACTCTTGCATTGAGTTCCCTATCACTGGATGCCACGAATATAAG
>JAGHBZ010000029.1 GCA_021160705.1 Candidatus Sumerlaeota bacterium | reverse complement strand
TTATCATCGCCTACATCTATAGTTGCCTGCCCCGTTATACTAACATCACCAGCAAAATTAACATCATTTGTTTTTAAAACATTTAAAGTTCCAAGTTTATTGAGAAACAGTGAAGTAGTGTAGACCGTTGTATTTACTCCGAGATTTAGCGTGGCTCCAGAAGAAGCCATATCAAAAATATATGCGTCTCCTTCTAAATAACAATGTGCAAATGTTCCTTTTGATGTTGTTGTCCATTGGATTGTTGTTCCTTGTGGAGCACGAATATCACACCATAAAAACACTCCTGTCCCACCATTAAACCAAATCACGTGACTCGCATCTTCCGTATTATCTATTCTACATTTATAAAAATAAGAATTACTGGTATTCCATAAAGAAACTATATCTCTTCCTCCACCTGTAAAATGACAATTTGTTATATAAAGAGAAGCATTAGAATAAACCAATAATGATGGAGTTGCATTAGGAGCATTAGCAGTATTTTTAATTGTAAGGTTCATTAGTGCACAATGTTCTCCACCTATATTTACTGTAGCATCTCCTATTTGCATTGCTCCTGAAACAGGGTTAGCTCTGCTAATTATACAAGATTCTCTTTCAACCCCTATCAAACTTATATAATCTTTGGATACGGGAATAGTTATTGCTTCTTCATACACCCCCGGATACACCAGCACCACATACGGCTTCATCGCACTACTGTCCGTGATTGAATCTATCGCCGACTGTATACTTGTGAAATCAGCTCCGTCTTTGCCAACAGTAACTACATTTGAGTTCTTTAAGGATACCTCTTTGTTATTCACCAGCAGAGAACCGTTAATGCCGACGTCTCCATCAAAATACCCTGCCCATACTCCAGTGGGTACAGATGTCGGAATGTCAAGAAACTCCGTACTCAATCCCCCATACAGCCCAATCCGACTCCGATTAGAACTATAGGCAGAAGCAATCCCCGCTACACCAATCACATTGCTATTATGCGACTCAGAGTATGCTTTTCCCACCACACCGATGTTGTTCATTGACTCACCGTACTCCGACTTACCCATAGAGTACGCCTCACTTATAACACCGACATTCTTACTATTGTTTACTTCGCCTGTGCCGGTGCTGGAAAATGAGCTGCTTATATTAGCACCGATTCTTGAAAGCCCGTTAATCGCCTCATCGCTCTCAAGCTCCGTGGTAAGAATTCCACTCAATGCCCAGTCCAGAGACGTAAGCCCGGTTACTGTCTGGAATACTTTTATCTTTTTCATAAAATCCCACTGTCCGGTAATGTCTTCATCCGCAGATTTATCAATCAGGTTAGAGCCTTTAATCCCATTTATTCTGGCGAACTTCTCCAGCACAGCACTTGGTTCTCCCTGCTCATCGCTTCCATCAATCTCCTCGTTAATCTTAAGTGCGATAGAAGAGAGTGCATCCAGCTCTGCTTGCTGTGCCTGTATCGGCGTGCTGAACTCTATCTTGCCATTACCAGGATTCCACTCAATTCGTGCTTCATTCTCGCCGCTGTGGAATACTACAGCAGGAGATTGTCCCTGAGCGTTTGGGTTAATAGTGATGTCACCAGTTGAGTCAAGCCCGTTGGCAAACTGCCACCGCCCCTGCACCTGCTCTGCCTGTGTTCGGTTGAGATGAATATCTGCATCCTGAAAATGGTCTTTCATCAATGTGTTTCCATTGACGTCCCCACTGATTGGTAGTGAGTCATTGAACGTAGCATCGTGTGCCTGTTGATGGCGTGATGTGGTCAGATACTGCGGATGGTCGTCTGCCAGTAGACCAAGCAAATCACTATGATACCCGGCTTTCTTTGACAAAGTAGACAACACCACTGGACTGGTTAGGCTGGTATCCTTGAACACCAGCTCGCCGGTCTCGGAACGCTGAATATAAACACTTCCATCATACGAACCACCAATTCCGAACTCTACTTTATCCGTCTTAAGCGCCACACTCACACTCACAACATTTCCAAGCAAAAGTATAATCAGGATTATTCTTGTCTTGATGCTCATAACTCTCTCCTCCTCTAATCGCTATTATCTCTCCCGGTGTGCTGGTGTAGTTAATCGCCTGAACAACTGCACTTCAGACTGATGTCTTATTTATAGGATTACCCGTTCCTGTATTTCTCCTTTCAGGGTTAGCGAACCGTTCACCACGTCATAGCATAGCAAAACCGTTGTGCCGTCAATTGATAACGCAAAAAACTCAGGCGTGCTCTCATAGCAGCCATTAACATAGGCTTCCGGCATTATATAACGTTCCACCACAGCGCCCAGTACCAGCAAATCGCCGTCCCCTGTGATAGCAAAACATCCCCGATATACCCCTTCTGATACCTGATACCCGAAATAAATTGTTCTTGTTTCCTCCTCATACCACACAGGCTCCGCAGAATACTTTTCAGCCAGTGAAAATGCGAACGATTCTCCTTTGAGCCGAAGTGTTCCTTTGAAATCCACACGTGCAACTGCTTTCCCTTCAATGACCACTTCTTTATCCAGGTTGCCTGCGAGATGTCTGATAAATGTCTGCTCATCGTATTCCCAGCAGTGGTATCCCTCAGCAGGTATCATTAGTTGCATTCGCCAGCTGGCGGGTTCTTCAAGTTCCGTGCTAATGACCCTGCCTTTCTTCGGCAATGTAAAGAAATAAGACAGGTCAACTCCTTCATTATCCCCCGGCTCAATATGGCTGGCTATCAATGGGTGAGCTAACGAGACCAGCAGGTTATTGCCTGCTCTGGAACGCAACACCAGTGCTGATAAGTCCACCAACCCCTGCGAGTCCGGACTATGCCAGTGAAGGTGCCAGTCATAGGGATGTAATCCGACGTTCTCCTGCGAGACCGTGTCTTCAAGTTTCAGCATTCTCATCTCTCCCCCGTCCTTATACCACAACCGCACCAGATTAATTACTTCGTGGAGTGATGAAGAGAGGATGCTGATGTCCTTATCCAGAGTGGTTTGTGGTGAGGAAAAGAAATTAGTTACTCCACCACTGTCCACATCCCCAAGCAGGACAAGTCTTAGCTTAGAGCCACTGGTAACCAGCACTGCTCCTGCCTCCTGCAGCGCCTCGCCAAGCAATTCACCGCAGGACATCTTTTCACGTATCACACGCCTGTATTTAAATCCCTGGCGAGCGAACCACTCCCCGGCGGAACCAAAATTCCCTTCATCAATAAGTTCTGGGCTCAACCCTAAAACACGCTCATCTGTCAGCAAGAATTGAATAATCTCTGCTGGATTTACCATCAGCTCATTGTCGTGGTTCCTCATACCCTGCACATCAGCAAATATCTCACGGCTAACCACCTCATCAACCACCGGGCGGTATTCAAAGACCAGCTTCAACTGCTGGAGAAAAATCTGTGTATCATCGGTCAGTGAGTTAAATTCTACTTCAATTATCACAGGCTCCTCAGAGTTAAAGAACGCCCAGCCCCCGTTGCTCATAACAAAATCGCTCATATCAAATTCCTGCCACCGACTCGCAGAGGGAAGCGCAACCGGGATTGCAGTGGTTGGCTGGACACTACCGGTGCGGCTGAGGGTGAGTTTGGTCTTCTTCCCGCTCAACTCCCACTGATACTCAATCTCCAGCCATGCCTCGTACAGGCGAACCAAACCACCATCAGGAACGCTGATAGAGAAACTCGTGCCCGTGGCAACCAGGTCATCTGCATTTATTACCCCACTGGCATTATCAATGGAATAGACGAACCGCTTCATAGATGCGTCAGCCCAGAACGACGCTGAACCACTGAATTTGCCCGCTATCAATGCGGAAAGCTGGACATACTTTGGGTTGCTCTCTGCAGTATCTATCAATGCGCAAAAATTAATCCGCTGGATTTTTACTGCTGACGAGGTCAGCGACACCCTGCCAAGATAAAACTTCAATGGCTCTTTGCATTCAGAGACTGAAGGACCGCTGAAATTCAGCACTGAGGTGGAAAAGTCATCGTCTTTTGCTCTTCGGCTCTCTCGCCAGTAGTAATTATCTCCACCAAGATATTGTTCGCCCTCCACTTTATCAAAACTGACCACAAGTATGTTGTCTGCACAGGAGAAAAGTCCTCGGGAATCTGAAATCCGATAATTGATGTTATCACTATGCGTATGCGATGCGGTCCTGCCGATAAATTCTTGTGCCACTGGTCGACGCAGTGATTTTTGCTCTATCGCGGTATTCTTTTTCAATCGGACAAGTACCGTTGTAGTTGAGTCCCAACGTTTATCCGTGAAGAAGTGAAGACAAAGCCGTACCCCTCGCAGTAATCCCAGCCTTGTTTCCCGGTCGCGCATATCCCCGGAAAATCGTATCCTGAGCAATTGATGGTCTTTATCAATACGGGCAGCGGATGCCCACCTCTCCGTATCAATAATTTTGTGGGCTTCGTATGCAGTGTTCTCCGCATCCACAGACCAGACACCCGGAAATGTGGCTGGCGAGATTTCTAATTGAGAATCCACAGGCGCGTATGAGCACCGGACTGGCAGACGGGGAAATATAATGGTGGTTACCTCTTTCCCCTTTATTTGCTCTATCCCGACTTGATACTCATCAGGCGCACAGATACCAATTTTCGTAAATACCCTGTCAATTGCCAGACATTGATGGTCAGCTACCAGAAATGCAAATCCACCCTCAGGCACAACATATACCGGCACGCCTGCGCGATGAAATGCGGGTTGTTCTCTAATAACCGGTGTGGTAGGTGTACCCAGGGTGCAGGAGTTTAAGTCAATCTCTGCATACGTGATTAGCT
>JAGHBZ010000245.1 GCA_021160705.1 Candidatus Sumerlaeota bacterium | reverse complement strand
GTGTAGGAGGTGGGGTGGTGTAGGAGGTCGCGAAGTGTACCAGAAGCGACAACCCTGCCGCCTTTGTCGCCGCCTTCTGGTCCGAGGTCAATTATCCAGTCGGCGTATGCAATCAGGTCAAGGTTGTGCTCAATAACCAGGATAGAGTAACCCCGGTCAACCAGCAGATTCATCACTCGGGCAAGTGTGTCAATATCAGCGGGATGAAGTCCGGTAGTTGGCTCATCAAAAATGAGGAATATTTTTTTTCGGTGCTTGCTGGAGAGAGCCTGGCTGAGGAAGCTTGCGAGTTTAAGGCGTTGAGCTTCACCGCCGCTCAGGGTAGTGGTGTTCTGACCGAGTCGGAGATAGCCCAGTCCTACCTGTACCAGAGGTTCCAGTGCTTTGCAGACTTCAGGGGAGTCGTGAAAAAATTCCATTGCCTCGGTAACCGTGAGGTTAAGGATGTCGTAGATGTTTTTTCCGCGATACTTGATGTCAAGGATATGTTTTTTAAAGCGTTTGCCTTCGCACTTTTCGCAGACCACCTCTACATCAGCGAGAAATTGCATTTCAATGGTAATTGTACCGGTACCCTGACACTCCTCGCATCTGCCACCGGGCACATTAAATGAGAACTGGCTTGCGGAGACACCGCGTTGGCGAGCGTCGTATGTCTGAGCCATTAAACGCCGAATAGCGTCATAGGCTTTCGTATATGTAGCAGGATTAGAGCGGGCAGACCTGCCAAGCGGTGACTGGTTCACCAGAATCATTTCGTCAATCTGCTCCAGTCCGTCTATCCTGTCAAACTCGCCAAGTTCAACGGGTTCCTGACGGCGAAATCGCTGAAACCCGGCATAAAGTATTTCCTCGGCAAGTGTGGATTTCCCGGAGCCACTCACTCCGGTCAGACAACAGAAAACGCCCAACGGGATTTTTACGTCAATTGATTTCAAGTTATGCTGGCGTGCGCCGTAAATTGTGATATAGCCTCTGGGTTTTCTGAATTGTCGGAAAAGCGGTTTCTTTTTTCGGTGATTGAGGTATTTAGCGGTGATGGACGAGGAATTTTTCAACAATTGTTTGATAGAGCCTTCAAAGACTACAGAACCACCATTCTCGCCAGCGCCGGGACCCAGGTCGATAATTTTGTCTGCTCCTCTGATAATTACCGGGTCGTGCTCCACGACTACCACGGTGTTGCCAATTTTTTTCAAGGCTTTCAGGGTGTTAAGCAGACGTTCAGAGTCGCGTGGATGCAGACCTACGGTAGGTTCGTCAAGCACATATAAAGTTTCAGTCAGGGAACTACCCAGAGCAGTGGCAAGATTAATCCGCTGTGCCTCGCCACCGCTGAGAGTGCGGGTTTGTCGGTCAAGCGTCAGGTAGCCTAACCCTATCTCGTCAAGGTATCGGAGTCGGTTTCTGATTTCGGTCAGGATTCGTTCAACCATTCGGAGTTGCGAGGCAGGAATTTGCAATTTCTCAAACCAGTCTCTAAGGTCTTTAATGGACATTGCGGAGAGCTCAGCGATATTTTTTCCGCCTATGGTTACTGAACGAGCCTCAGGGACGAGTCTTGTTCCCCCACAATCAGGGCAGGTCTCATAACCGCGGAATCGGGCAAGCATCACCCGATAATGTACCTTATAGCGTTTGCTCTCAAGCCAGTCGAAAAATCCTTTGATACCACACCACTCGCCTTTACCGTTTATGATTATATCCCTGTGTGTTTTGCTCAGCTCCTGCCAGGGCACATCCCAGGGTATCTTTTCACCACTTGTGCTCTCAGCCATATAGTCGTACATCTCCTCAAAGGCAGGATAATTAAATGGAGCAATTGGATGTTCATCAAGCGATAGGGCGGGATTCGGAATGACCTTGCTATAGTCAATAGTGATTATTTTCCCAAACCCCTGACAGGTCGGACACGCACCCAGCGGACTATAAAACGAAAAAAGAAGGGGTTCAGGACGTTTGTAGACCCTGCCACATCGGTCGCAGACAAGCCCAGCCCGATAAAGTAAGGCATCGCCATCAACAGGCTTAATGAACACCACGCCTTTGCCAATGTTCAGCGCTGTGCTTATAGAGTCTGCCAGACGAGCCTGCTCTGCTCTCTTCAAAGCCATACGGTCAATCACGATGAGCAACTCTTTCAACTTTTTATTTTTGAACACGCTGGTGCTCTCTTCTTCGGTCAAATCAATCAGGGTGTCATTAATCATTACACGATAATATCCAGCACGTATCAGTTCCTGGCGAAGTGAACCAATTGATTCAGAGCTTTTAATTTTAAGCGGTGCAAGGACGTAGAATCTGGTATCCCGGGGCATCGTCTCAAAGAGATGCTCAATGATGGAATGAGGCGTATGCTCTATGACAGGAATGCCACATTCCGTACAGTAAATAACCCCGATTTTTGCAAATAGGAGTCGGAGAAAATCATTTATTTCTGAGGCAGTTCCGACGGTTGAGCGAGCATTTTTGACCTTGTTTTTTTGTTCTATGGCGATAGCTGGCTGAATATTGTAGACGTAATCAACCGGTGGACGTGGCATTCGTTCTATGAACTGACGCGCATACGTGGAAAGCGACTCAACGTAGCGACGTTGCCCCTCTGCATAAAGTGTATCAAATGCCAGTGAAGACTTGCCTGAACCACTTACTCCAGTGATGACTGTTAATTTGCTATGAGGAAATGAACAGGTGATTCCTTTTAAATTATTAGTTCGAGCACCGATTATTTTCGTTTCTTTAGCCATCACGAATATACATTATATCTCAACATCAAAACCCGGGTCAATAATCCTCCTGAGGCGTCATTTTACCCTGTTCATTAGATAATTTTATGGAATTATTGGATGAATTTATTGGATAAATATTAGCCCAGATTTTTAAGAGAAGAGCTATTCGTGGTAGTGCAATAATGGGAACTCCAGATAGCCAGAGAAGGTCTGAGTGCAGGAGATTTAAAGTGGCTTCTGCAGGGTTCAGTTTTGAGATTTTTCCATTGTCTTGTGCGGGATTTGTAATTCTAATCCTTACATTATGGGTCTAACTCTTTATTAGTTCACTCCTTTTCAGAGTCTATTTTACCTGTCCCTTTCCATTTCAATTTCACGCGCACAAAACGTGGATAGTAGATGTGGGGATTCGTAAACAGACTAAAGAAATCCGTAGTGTTGATGACATAGGTAAGGACAATCTCATCCTCAGCGCGCGCAAGTTCTGGATGCGCCTTTACAGCAGTGAGTACATAGTTCTTGTCAAGCGCCATTTCCGGTACCGTGTAAATTACCATTGGTTTGCTCCAGGGTCCGGTCAATGCGGGTGCAGATACCATCAGGATTTCAGGTTTACCCCAGATATGAGTGAGTGCCACGTATTGCTTCCAGGCTGGAAAATATTGAATGGAGCTTTCAGTGGTACCGGGTTTAAAGAGAGTTACCAGATTTTCAGGCTCTGGTGCCCAGTGGTTGCCTTTTTCGCCGTGTACCCAAAATTCCAGAGCTTTGCGTGCGGGTCCTTGCTTCAGGCGGTGGATGTTGGCTCGAGCCAAGACCATACGCCGTTCAGTCGGTTTTTCGGTTGGACTCTCATCAAAACCTAACAGGTAAATGTAAGGTTTCTCTACATAAGCAGCTGCACAAAATTGCTGATGGTCTCTCCCCACGCCGAGGGGTGTGACAATTTTTTTCCAGTGAGGGGGTGGCTCGAGTGGATTAGGAACACGCAATAGATGCAACTCGCCCACACTGAATCTGTCGGGCTCTTTGGTGAATATCTTGGGCGCAAATACAAACAGTTCGCCGTCCACCTGAGTGGCAGTGAGTGGCCAATAGATGAAATCCCTCTCAAAGTTCTCCGCCATAAAAAAGGAACCCGGCACCCCGTCTGTTATGTCCCAGTAAAACGTGACCCTGCCCGGTGGAGTAGTGTTCAGGTCCTGGAGCCCGATACTGTTTCGGATTATCATACCAGTTCGCTTGCCTCCGGGTTTGAGAACCCCGATGATAGTGTCGCCAAACAACCAGACGATTTTCCTGTGTCCGAGTGGAACCGAGACCGCTCCATCTGCACCTAACCACCCACGTTCACGAAACTTCAGGAGTCCGTCGTAAAGAGGGTCTACATTAGCAGATATAACCTCGAATGGTGGTGTAGTAGTATCCTGGTTCGTTCCGAGAACTACATTAACCAGAAGGAGAAAAAGAAACATTCCCCAAAGGACGACTCTTAATGACTTCATTTTTCTCATAAACATACTCCACGGATTGATGATAAGACATAGAAGATTTATCAAAGTATCTTTATGTGTTTAATGTTTTTATCCGTTCGGGCTGGGTGAGTGCGCCTCCGACATTATAAAGGATAGATTCATTTAATTTCTCCTTAACATCCGATACGCAGCGCCCCAGATAGCTGCCCGATTAATAGAGCGAGCAACGGTGATTCGTTTGAGTTGCTGGAGATTAGCCAGCGCCTGCTGGAGTGATGGTCTAAACAAATCAAAAGACCTTGATATTCCTCCACCAAAGACCAGACACTCTGCCCCGAATTCACGAAGTATAGG
>JAGHBZ010000445.1 GCA_021160705.1 Candidatus Sumerlaeota bacterium | reverse complement strand
GGACGGATATTTGTTGGTCCGCTCTATGACCAGCCAGATGAGTTTCTGGTAAGCGGTGAGTCAATCATACGAAATCTACTCATTGGGAGTGAGCTTGCGCGTGAGTTTGGCAGGCGAATGAACGTCGGGTATTTTCCCGACCCATTCGGGCATATCAGCCAGCTCCCGCAGATACTTAATGGTTTTGGGCTGGACTCGTTCATATTTATGCGTGGTATGGGCGACGAAGTGGAGGAACTTGGCACCGAATTTTTCTGGTTCGCACCTGACAAGGAGAGCAAAGTCCTGGCAATTAACCAGATTAATAGTTATGGGAATTTTCGCTCCGCGGGAGTTCCATTCAGTGACCCCTGGCATTTCAAAGCAGATTTTGATAAGGCAGTGGAGAAAGCAGATTTTGAGGTAGAGACATTAAGTAGATACGCACGTACACCTTTCCTGCTTTTAAATAACGGGATTGACCATCACCCGCCGCAGGAGGAGATTGTTGAAATAATCAAGTATATTAATCGGCGCCGTCATCATTATCGCCTGATTCACAGCAATTTTGAGCGTTACGTTAACGCTGTGAAACGATACCAGAAAAGATTTAAGTCCTTCATCGGTGAATTTCGGCGAGGGTATCGTAACTGGGTTCTCTCTGGCGTATACTCATCGCGCCTTTACATAAAACAGGAAAATGAAAAGACACAGACACTCATGGAAAACACTCTGGAGCCTTTATCAGTATTTCTGTGGCTTTATGGAGCTGAATACCCCGAAGAAGTACTCCGCCACCTCTGGAAGACACTTTTGAAAAACCATCCTCACGATAGTATATGTGGTTGTAGTGTGGATGCTGTACATCGTGATATGATGATGAGGTACGAGCACGTCAGCCAATCGGCGTCATTTCTCCTCTGGTGGTACAGGGTGCAACTCCTTGACCGTATCCAGCTCAAACCACGCAAGTATGGCGAGCCAGTGGTTGTGTTTAACACCCTGCCCTGGTCAAGGAAATGGGTATTTGTAGAACAGGAAATTTTTCTGCCTGAAGTGGTTGCTGATAGCAAGAGTCTTCGTCTTGTCAACAGTCGTGGCGAATCTATTTATGCTGAGTTCTCGGCTGGTGAGGATATAGAAAATGAGCATCTCTGGGGCAAGGGGAAAATGAAGAAACTTCGGCTACGGTTCTATATCCCTGAGCTTCCCGGGATGGGATTTGAGACGTTTTATGTTCGTGGTGAGCTGGGGTCCCGGCACAGAGCTGATAAAGATTCAAACCGCAAAATGAAGGCTGGAAATTCAACATCACCCCCACCACTTAAGCTCCGCAAGCAGGGTATGGAAAACGAATTTTATAGAATCACCATAAATAATGACGGGACATTAAACGTCGTTGATAAAGAGACAGGATTACGACTCAGTCGTGTTCATTGGTTTGAAGATAGAGCAGATGGCGGAGATACGTATGATTACTCGCCAGTGGACGGCGACCGACCCATTACCACGCTGGGTAAGAGAGCGGATGATATTAGACTGATTGAATCCAGTTCGTTTCGTATTGTGTGGCGAATCACGCGGCGCTGGCGACTTCCCGCTGAATTAAAGCCTGACCGTTCTGCCCGCTCCAGTAAAACTGTTGCAGTGGATATAATCTCAGATGTTACGTTATGGGCTGGTAAGAAACGCATTGATTTCCAAACTCGCATAACCAATCGTGCAAAAGACCACAGGCTACGTTGTGGATTTGCACTGCCGTTTCCGACGAAGGGATGTTTCGCGGAGACCAAGTTTGATGTAATAGAGCGTCCACACCTCACCAGAGATGAGATTCAACGACAGAGGAAGGCTGGCTGGTTTCAGCTCTCGCAACCCACAGCACCACAGGATAGATTTGTTTCATTCTCCAATAAGAAATGGGGTGTAAGCTTTATAAATAAAGGTCTGACTGAATATGAAGCGAGTTCTCGTGGTACAAAATCATTCTATTATCTGACGCTTCTGCGGTGTTGTGGCTGGGTTTCACGACCGGATTTGAAAACCAGACCTCAGCATGCGGGTCCACTGATTGCAGTCCCAGAGGCTCAATGTCAGGGCACGTATGAGATGCATTATGCCCTGACCACTCACAATGGTGGCTGGGAGCAAGCCAGCGTGGGCAGAACCGCTATGGAACATAACATACCGGTGTTTGTGGCGGGGTATGAGAATCGGTTTCGTGGACAGCAATCTCCTGCTTTGCTTGGAGAACGATTCAGTCTGTTTGAGATGACACCTGATTCGCCTGTCCTTATTTCAGCATTGAAGAAGGCAGAACACAGAAATTCGCTTGTCCTGAGAGTGTTCAATCCAGCATCAAAAACGGAAAGACTCAAGGTTCGGTCCGGTAAAAAGTTTAAGCAGATATACAGGCTCAGGTTGGATGAGCAAAGGGAAGAATGCATCAGAACGAACTCAAACAACTCGTTTTCAATAAAAATACCTCCGCATAAAATCTATACCATTGAAATTGTCTATTAGTCCACCGGGCAGGGGGCGAGGCAGAGTGAAACCACGACCGAGCACGAATTCTCATACGGATGGAGATGGAGATGGCGAGCCGGGATTGCCGAGCCAGTTATCCAGTTTTTGTTTAATCCAATCCCCAATATAAAAGAAGAATGACCCAACGGCGATACCTGCGGGCACATCCACAAAGTAATGTTCCCGAATATAGACCGTTGAGAAACATAGCAGTGTGACCAGAGGTAGCATAATCCAGAAGATAGTGCGTTCATACTTTCTGGCACAGAGCAGAATCACAGTTGCCATTGCCACGTGGGATGAGGGGAACGCTCCGTTGGAAATCCCACCGTAGCGCAGAATTATGTCCATTGCGGATTTAAACACATATCCCCCGAAGAAGATTCTGTCGTGTGCGCCGGGAAAGTAACTCTTGGGTCCAGATGTCGGGAAAATAATAAAAAAAGTGTAACACCACAACATATTGATAGCGAGCTTAACAATGAAGGTATCAAACTCCTTGTGGCGATGTTTGAACCAGAGAGCAAACCCCAAGATAGGGATTAATAGGTAGTAGGAAAAATATCCAAAATGCATAAGTTCACTGAAGAAGGCGAAAGGAATCCAGTTATGAAATTGCAGAGAAGGCTGAAATCCAAGAATCACTTCGTCCCAGTGTTCAAGGAACGGGTCAAGATACATTAATCCATTATGAAGCCACTCCATCCTGCCAGCAAAAATACTGTGCCAGTGCTGGACTACAAAATCAAAATATAATGGTATAATTAACTGATTTAATAATTCTGTCTCTTCATAGTAGTAAATAAACAGTCCGGGTGTATACCAGTCGCGAAGAAACCGCCAGAAGAGTTTTGGTTGCTCAGCCCGTCCTACCAGGCAGTTGAGTAGAACTATCCCGCCTGCCAGAACCAACCTAATCGCCAGATACAATCCCCAGTGTGTCTGGTTCTTGTGAAAGACGATAATCATTAGTCCGGTGAGACCCAGGTAGCCCAGATGCAGGACATCAATGGTTCTAAGATGCCACTGCCGGGATAACTGAACCTGTAGAGGATTTCTTCTCCGAGTCTTTTTCATCTTCCTGCTTACGGAAATGAAAAATCCAGTTCACCAATTTTCCTGAGATGCTTCTACCGCTTTTTCCCATCGGCACGCAGATAGCACAGAAAACGAGAATATCTCGGCATTCTTGATTGTTCACATTAAATAATGCGCGAGAGTATATACCCTATGCCTAATAACACCTGTGTGAAAAGCACCACCTGAACATTACTCGCAAGTGCCGGTATAATTGCAGGCACTTCAGTATGCAGAGACGCAACTCTAATGGCTTTCACTGCTATAGGAATCGTTAATAAGGCAATCAGTGTATAGAGTGGCATTATCCGTGCTATAACGCCTGCTAAAATCCATACATACACCAGCAATGTTAATCCAGCATAAATTACAACCGAGTTGCGTTCGCCAAGAATTATGGGCAATGTCTTTCTGCCTGCAGTTCTATCAGCGGAACTATCAGGAATCTCGTTAAGCAACAACAGATTGGTCACCAGAATACCTGAGGGGATTGAGGCGTAGAGCGCTGAGAACCGAAACTCAGAGCTCAGAATTACATACATCCCGATTACCGGCAATGTACCAAGCCCCAGTCCAGCAGAGAGTTCCGGAATTCCGTAGCCGAGTTTAGTGAGCCAGCTGGTGTAGCACAACACAAAAAAAGCACCAATGAGGAAAAGTAATAAAAGTCCCCAGCCATAAATCAGCACAAAGTAGATGCCGATAGGAAGTGCCAGTGCAAAACTTACCAATCCCAATGTCAGGGTTGCGCGTGGTGAAATCTTTCCTTCTGTGAGTGAACCACTTCCACCACTGAATGGCGTTCGTTTTGTCTTAAAATCTACGCCACTGCGATAGTCATAATATTCATTCAACACGTTGACGCTTGTATGTAATAACACCAGCCCCACTAAGCACAACAATACATATCCCCAGTGCAATGAGCCAAAGTATAAAGATATACTCGCAGATAAAAATACCAGTACCACTGAAAGCACCAGGAAATTAGCTCTCGTCACAAGAAAATATATTCGCAAATTCATTCTCCTTACACCTTTCCCGACAGAGGAAGATAACAAGTATTTTTCCTTTTTCTCAGAACGCAAGCAATGCAAAGACAAAAATCATAACTTTAATTTAGATTATCAGTAAAGCAAGTCTTTTTTGCTTTTCCGGGCTGTTGCTAATTTTATTAAAATTAGCAATTTGAAGAGATAATCGGTGGATTATGCAGAGCAATGCGGGTTCTCTGTTATTTGCGAAAAATGTTTAATCGGTGAACTCTGCGGAGAAAAAACTCAGATATACTCAGAGCTCAAGTACAAGGAGATAAGCGTCATTACCAAATCCGTAATAATTGCGGAGTCGCTGACGAATTTTAAATCCGAATTTAAAATGAAGCATTAATGAGGAAATGTTATCCACAGCTACCTGACTGCTTATGCGTTTAAGGTGAAAGGCTTTGAGGATTTGAAGACTACGGTGCATAAGTCTGCTGGCAATCCCCTGACGACGATACCCGGGGTGTACATCAATGGTTATGATAGTAGCACGTTTTCGGTCACTCAGTTGAAACCCTACCAGCTCACCCCTATGCCATTCGCATACAAGAAGCATTCCGGGTTCACGGAGGAATTCCCGCATCATAAAAGTGTCGTATGCCAGCGTCTCTGGATAACAGAGCCGTTCCAGCTCGCACATCAATTCAATCTGTAAACTTCCGGGGTTCATTCTTGATTATACTAATACATTGCTTAGTAGTGGTTTTCTCTTTCTTGCCTTATCGTTTTCCGTGGCAGATAGGTGTTTATGTCTGTTTCTCTTTACTAAAAAGGCACAATGGACTATGATATGACCTGCCATTATATTAAACACACAGGTTGAAAGCAATGGGAAGGTGTAGAATTTGCGGGCGTGAGAGTAATCTAATTGCGGGTTGGCTGGGGCTTTGTAGAGAGTGTATACTTAAAGAATTTTCCCGTGCACGACCACTTATTGAGAGAGCACATCGTGAAAGCCGCAGGGAATTTAATCTACCTGAGACTGTTCCAGATGATGAATCCGGTGTAGTCTGTCCCCAATGTGGGAACAGGTGTCGGATTGGTGAAGGGCAGTATGGGTTCTGCGGTCTGAAAAAGAACGCAGAGGGTAGACTTAAACAGGTAGCAGGTACACCGAGCCGTGCAAGGGTGGAATATTATTATGATGCCCTGCCTACCAATTGTGTAGCATCCTGGGTATGTCCGGAAGGCGACCAGCACGCTACAAAATTCAGATTAATGCTACGACGCAAAAAGAATCTTGCTGTTTTTTATGCAGCCTGCACGTTCAATTGTCTTTTCTGTCAGAACTGGCATTTCAGGTACGACAGAGAGTATCGGCATTATCTTAGTGCAACTCAGCTGGCTAATGCGGTAGATGCGGATACGAATTGTGTCTGTTATTTTGGTGGCGACCCTGCTGCGCAAATAACGCACGCCATTGCTACTTCCCGGATTATTCTCAGTCGCTCAAAGAACGGACATCAGCAGAATGTCCGCATCTGCTGGGAAACCAATGGGAGTATGAGTCGTCCTTTTATCAGGAAAATGATGGAATTGAGTCTAGAGTCAGGGGGGTGCATAAAGTTTGACCTGAAGGCGCTGGATTATCGGCTGAATTATGCACTAACCGGCGTGAGTAATACGACCACGTTGTCAAATTTCATCTGGCTTGCAGAGAATATGCTGCCGAAGCGGACTGACCCACCACCATTAGTTGCCAGCACGTTGCTTGTACCCGGTTATGTAACACCAGAGGAGGTGTATAAGATAGCCCGATTCATTGCCCGTCTAAACCCTGATATTCCTTATTCGCTGTTAGGTTTTCATCCGCAGTTTTATTTTAATGATTTGCCGATTACATCGCGACGCCATGCAGAGGAAGCCCGGGCGGCGGCTGAAGATGCGGGGCTTCGGCGTGTCCATATTGGCAACCGTCATCTCCTCATCAGAGACGATTACTGAATAGCTAAAATATGAGCGAGACTATGTGATGACAGAGACACTCCCACACATTAAGCGAACCATCAATGTTTATCTCAGTGTGCTTATAGGAGTGTTTCTTTTTTTAGCACTATATAATCTGCTTGTTACCTCAGTGACTATGGATGAACCAGACCATTGTTTTAGTGGATACTATTACTGGCGGACAGGCGATTTTTCAATGGAGCCAGAAAATCCACCACTTGCAGAGTTATGGCTGGGTCTGGGGTCGGTGGTATTAATTCAGCCGGAACTACCGTCTACTTCAAGTGCTTTCTACAAAATACGGGATGCGTATTCGCTGGGAAAAGAATTTCTATATAGCAACCCCATACAGGGGAAATTTCTGCTATTTCTCTCACGCCTGCTGGTATTGCTTTTTGCCATTCCACTGGCAATAGTAATATTCTTGTGGTCAAGAAAACTCTGGGGTCCCACAGGTGCATTGATTTCGGTATTCCTGTTTGCACTGGAGCCAAATCTGCTGGCTTACAGTGGGATTGCTTCTCCTGATTTTATCTCAGCTTTTTTCATTTTATTTGCACTTTATTGGCTTGACCGATTTGTAACATCGCCGCGAGTCTTTACTTTATTTCTCACAGGCTTTGCGGTTGCGCTTGCCCTGGCTACCAAGTTCAGCGCTTTACTTCTAATACCTGTGATAATCATTGTGCTGGGTGTCTGGAAAATAAAACACCATCAGAATATTCTGCTCCCATCTGAGCAGTCTGGCGTCGCTCTACTTCGCTATTCGGTTCTTCTTGCAGACTATTTTTTAATGCTATGTTCAGGCGCTGTAATTGTATTTTTCGTTTTGTGGGCAGTCTATTTTTTCGAGTGTCGAACTGTGGCTGGTGTTATTGACCCGTCTCTTTCTGCGAAGGGGACTTCTCTGGAGATTGCACTGCTCAAACGTTCCATTCCGCTTAGCTCATTGTTGCTCAAAATGTTCTATCAGGTGAAACTCCCGCTGGCTTCATTTATTGCGGGTTATTTAAAAGTCAACGCCGCAGCTCAGAGTGGCGGACCCACATTTCTGCTTGGACACATCTATCCAGCAGGTGTGTGGTATTATTTCCCGGTAATTTTTCTATTAAAAACTCCGCTTACCGTATTACTTTTGTTCTTCTATTCATTGTTTACTATATTGCGCACCAGAGAATTATGGCAGGCACACTTTTACCAGCTCTTCATTATCATCTTATTTATAGCCTGCTATTTTCTGGCATCGCTCTTTGTGAAATTGAATATTGGGTATCGTCATCTCCTGCCTGTGCTACCTTTGGTATTAATTCTGTGTGGTGCTATTGGAAAGGTCATAACCCAGCAAAAATTAGCAAAAATTATCTGTATTCTTCTTGCGCTTCTTCTTGCCTGGTCTACCCTTCGCTCAACCGGAAATTATATTGGGGTTTTTAATTGTGCTGCTGAAGCGAGTAGGAGTGGTGTGCAACTGGCAGGGGATTCCAATCTTGATTGGGGGCAATATATGCTTCACCTGAAACGCTGGATGACGGAAAACAATTGTGAAAAAATCTACGGCAGGCTCTTCTGCCCGAATAGCTACGAATTCTATGATATTAATTTTGAGGAGATTGATTCAATGAAGCAACTCCGGGAGATTCAGCGAAAAGGTAACGGTGTGTTTTATGTTGCTGTGAGTGCAACCTATCTTCAGGGCACACGACGATGGGATGCGGGTCTTCGGAAAATGTTTATTCAGAAAAGTCCTTATATTGTGATAGACAAAGCACTATATATCTATCGTTTTAGCCGAGATACCCGACTACCCGAGCGACCCGAGTCAACTCTCAATGACCACAACGGCTATGGCGACCTTATGTGAATGGGAGAGGCTGACGAAAATATTTGTTCCGCCAAGTCGTGAACAGATTTCAGCTGCTTTGCCACTGATACGTATCCCGGGTTTGCCAGAGCGTTCATTATAAATCTCAATATCTCTCCAGCGAATTTGATGAGATTTGCCAGTGCCAATGGCTTTAAGGAAGGCTTCCTTTGCAGCAAAACGAACAGCATACTCCTGCACTGAGGAGACCAATCGGGTGCAATACGCCTGCTCCTGTGGTGTATACAATCTATTTATTATACGCCTGCCGTAGCGTGCCAGCGTTTTTTCAAAACGTTCTAAATCCACCACGTCTATGCCGATTCCAATAATCATACCTTCAGTTTCAGGGAGATGAATGTAGTACTACCACGGATTTACTTCTATTATTTAACTTTCAAAAAATCTCCGATATGTTACATTAAGTTTTTCAGAAAAAGAAAGCATTATTTTGCTGAAGAAAAAAGTTGTCTGTTCTGTGGAAATATAGTATTCTTAATTTCAATTTATTATTGTAATAAATGAGATGGGGGAGGTACTGAGAGAGCATATTCTACATTTTCCTTGTACGAAACCAATCATATTCTCTTAAGAAATAGGGCATATATCCTGTCAATAGGTAAGAGTGTCGTCAGGGTATTAAGAGAGGTGTTAAACGAGATTATATATACCCTGATTATGTTGAAACTTTTTTCTGACAGTGCTGTGTCAAACAAATTCAGCTATAAATAGTCTAAATATATAGATAAAACTGCAAGTCCGAATAATAAAATTTGCTCTGCAATCATCAGGCGTGGAGTATAAAAGGAGTAGTATTGTTGGTAAGAGCTGAAACAACACATCGTATTGTTTCCTCAATATTTATT
>JAGHBZ010000407.1 GCA_021160705.1 Candidatus Sumerlaeota bacterium | reverse complement strand
GTGTAGGAGTAGGCGTGGGTGTAGGAGTAGGCGTGGGTGTAGGCGTAGGCAGAACAACGGTTATTGTATATGTGGTCAGATTGGTAGAGTCTTCGTAGCCGTCGTTTACTTTCCAGCGAATAACAGTAGTATAAGTAGCCCCGATGGACTCCGGTGCATAAATAACGCGCATATCAGGGTCAGTGACGAGAGCGGGTGTGGTGGTGATGAGGTCTCCGTGCACTCCCCCTGAAAGGTATTGATAAAGTTTCCCGAATCCTGAACCCGGCAATTGAGTGACCCAGGCAGTGAGGGGGTCGCCATCAGCGTCATAGCCACCAAATGTAACTGTCAAATCGGTATTATCAAAAGTTGTTTGCTGGACATCAGGGCTGAACACTCCGGCACCAGATGGTGTGACCCAATCAGGTACACCCACAAGTGTTCCATCATTGCCGTTGGCAGTGGAGTCAGAAGTGGTGCTTCCAGTGCCTTCGTCAAACCGCCAGTAGCCAACAAGCCCGGGCTCATCACCATTCAATCTGCGGTGCATATCAGCCTGGATTTCGCCTTCGCTTCGGGCATAATTCCAGACACGTACTTCATCTATTTTTCCATCAAATTTACGTCCCGGGTAGGCAGGTGCCTCGCCGATTAGCAGATTAGTATAAGATGGACGAATACCCGGAGGAGAATTATCATCCACTGATGCGCGTTCTACTCCATTAATGAATATCTTGATATTGTTGCCATCATACACACCCGCAATATGATACCATTCACCCGTATTCATTATAGCAGGGCTGACGGCTTCAGGCCATCCAGTGTTGTCAGAGTTACGTATGACAAACGAAGCCCTGCCGTCCTCTGCAGCACGCAGGACATATCCACTGAGATTGCCTCCACTCTGGTCTTTTCCAACTACTGTACCCTCCCAGATATGAGATTTCCAGGTGTCAGCGCAAATCCACGCCTCCACGGTGATGGATGCAGTAGGCATCAGGGAATTGTCGTTTCCGCAATTCACATAGTCATTTGAGCCGTCAAAATCCAGCGCACTCCCGGCTGAGGGTGCAACTGCCACTGGAGGAACATTTGTTCCAATGCCCGTAAGTGCTACGCATACACTTGTAGTGTCCGGGTCATTGCTTTGAATTACAAGTGTACCTGTCTTTGTCCCCACACTGGCAGGGTCAAATACAACTTCAATCTCTCTATGCTGACAGATTGGCAAATCAGAGGTATCAGGAGGTGTGGCAAATGAAAAGTCGCTGGAGGCGGTAATAGTCATAGTCGTGAACTGTATAGCTCCCGAGCCAATGTTTGAGATGGTTATACTCATTGGGTCTGAGGGACCCTGGTTAACCGGTTGCTCGCCAAAATCAAGGGAATAAGTATTAAGGGTAATTTGTGCTCCTGCCTGGAGTTCATAAGCCCCTATGTCATAGCCCGTACCGGGACCGTCTCGTCCGATGCCCGGCAAATCAACCGGACGCGAGTTGTTATCTTTATCTGTGGAGGGCACAGAGACCGAGGTCCCTTGGTCAAGTGCTGCTGAGCAGGCAGTGATGTGAAAATCACCCCCAGTCCTGTCAAGAAAATCCGGGTCTCCTGTAATATTGTATTCTGCTTCAGGAACATTCGCATTGAGCAGGTCTACCTGGCTGTCCGAATAGGTTGCTCCAGCATAGTCACGAAATGCTCCATCAGGGTTGTCATAAAATAGGCAATACTGAGTTATCACGTCGGAATCGGAAGAGTCCTCATAAATAGCACACTTATTATTACCCACGAGAATCACATTCTTTAGAATTGGGTCAGAATTATCTCGTGCGTGTATACCACCCCCGTCCTTGCCTGCTGAGTTGTCGCAAATAGTTGAATTTATTATTTGCGGTGAACCTCTATATAGCGAAAAAGCACCGCCATAAAAAAGGGCGGTATTATTGCTGATTATGGAATTGGTGAAGGTAGAGTTTGCGGAATTGCAATATACCCCACCCCCCCAGCCGGAAGATGAGTTATTGGTGATTCTGCAGTTGGTAAAAGTGCCGGGTGTTTGAAGGCAGTATACTCCACCACCCGCTGGGCTTGAAGAATTATTGCTGATTGTACAATTTATAATCTGGTGGGAAGAGTAATATATAGTGTATAAAAATAACCCTCCACCATCATTGGCGGAATTACCAACGATTTTACAATTGGCGATGATATGTGAGCCGGTTGAATTTTCGTAATAGATACCGCCACCTCGACCGGATACACCTGAGCCAGAAGCGTTACCGCCAGTGATAGTGAAACCATCAAGACGAGTATCAGACTTATGCTTAATCAATACGACACGCTCATTGCCAGGTCCCTTAATAGTAGTGACGTTTCGTTGCCAATCACGCTGGGAACGTTCGGATTCCTCAGCACCGCCATAACCTTCAAAACCACCATAAAGATGACGTCCACTGTCAAGGGTAATTGCCTCTACGTAGGTCCCGTCCGCTACCCAGATGTCCGTTGTGGCAGAGTCAGCGTCGTTGATAGCCTCCTGAATGCTCAGGTAAGCGGTCTGCCAAGACCTGCCATCGTGCGTTGGTCCCGGTGCGTTCAAGTCTACATACACTATCCCGAACACACTGTGAGTGGCAAGAAGGAAACACAAAAAAGAAAACAGAATCAATATCCTACTTAGCCCAGACATAAAATTGAGACAATTACCGTAGAGCAATCTTTTACCTGAGAGTGTTACAAAACTGACCCCAGGGACTCTTTTGTAATCGTCTCTGTTCATAGGTATCCTCCTTGAAAAATTTTTTTAACCATCACAAAAACAAACAAAATACGTTGAAAATTCTTTTTGCAAGTGTCAAAAAAAGTCAAGTAAAAAATTATTTTTTGGGGAAATTTTCAGTCCCGATAAAAGAGTACTGGTGCGGTCAAGAGCGCGAAAATTGGAGAGAAACTGAGCCGAATAAAATGAGAAATAAATCTAAAGGCTTAGCCAGAGCAGATTCTTATTTCCAGACACCTCTGCACAACTTGTTTCTGGAGAAAACACTGTTGAGTCGATAAAAGACGAGCGACCTGTCGTCCTATCTTCTGGATTATGGATAGATGGTGATTTGTTCAAGGATGAGTGATTCCAGGAGGAGCCAGCTGGCGGTGTCGTCGCCGGGGTCAAAGCTCATTATATCAAAGGAGAAGACCGCAAGATTGTCGCTTATGCCGGTAACGTTGGGGTTTAAGATGACATCGTAGATTTTCCATTCGGTTGCAGTGGGCGATTGCTGGTTGTAGCTGTTGACGACACGATTCCAGCCCTGCCAGCTCCCTTTCTGGTTCACCCGGAGCCGAAACTGTACCGAATCATCAGCGTTTGTCACACTACTACTCGCTTCAAACCGTGCACGATAGACCTTACCATCCTCTATCCCAATGTCTGGACTATGCCAGTAAGAGAAGCAATTCACTGAGCCTGCTGGAGAAAGTCCCAGATGTCCACCAGTGGAGACAGTTGTAGGTTCATCATACGGCGGTATTGCACCAGCAAATTGCCACCCCTCACTCCCGCCAGTAAACTCGTATCGCATAAGCTCTGTAGATGTAGATACGTTACATTCATCAACCGTTAACTCCTCCAGATAGAGCCAGGAATAGGTATCTGCACCAGGGTCAAAACTCATTATGTCAAAGCAGAAAACTACCAGCTCATCTTCAGTACCAGTGACCACAGGATTGAAGAAAACGTCGTAGTCTTCAGGATTGGTAGCAGAGGGTAGTTTAGAGTAAAAACTATTATGACTCACAGTATCCCAGCAAGACCACGAGTTTTTCTGGTTAACCCGCAGACGGAATTGTACGCACTCATCAGAATTGGTCACACTACTGCCAACTCTCCATCTCGCCCGATAAAGTTTTCCATTTTCAATCTGCACATCCGGACTATACCAGTAGGAGAAGCAATTCGTTGAACCCTTAGGATTGAGACCAAGATGACCATACTGGACAGTAGAGGTTGGTGTATCAAGCGGAGGTATCTGACCCTGAAAACGCCAGCCCTGAGCGCCAGTTTCAAAAGTATACTGAACAACTGGAGTAGGTGACGGCGTCGGTGTTAAGGTTGGGGTTGGGGTAGTTGTAGGAGAGGGTGTGGGTGTCGGTGTACGTGTTGGTGAAGGCGAAGGTGTAGGAGTTGGAGTTGGGGTTTCCGTTGGCGTGGGTGATGGCGTTGGTGTTGGTGAGGGAGCAGGTGTCGGCGTGGGAGTTGGGGTTGGAGTGGGAGTTGGAGTTTCAGTTGGAGTCGGAGTGGGAGTCGGTGTTTCAGTGACCATAGGAGTAGGCGTTGGGGTGCCAGTAGGAGTAGGAGTTAATGTGGGTGTAGGTGTTGGGCTTCCGGTTGGCGTGGGTGAGGGTGATGGCGTTGGTGTTGGTGAGGGAGCAGGTGTCGGCGTGGGAGTTGGGGTTGGAGTGGGAGTTGGAGTGAGTGTTGGTGTCGGAGTTGGAGTTGGGGTTTCCATTGGCGTAGGAGATGGCGAAGGAGTTGGAGTATCAGTTGGAGTAGGAGTAGGGGTAGGGATAAATCCACAATATTCATCTGCGCCGATGTCAATATCAGAACCATCACCACGAGGTATTGAGGTAGCGTCATAGGGTCTGGGCTCGCCTTCAAAATCAGCTGTTAGGGTAGTAGTTCCACCGGCATCAATGCAGGGGGAGGTGGGCAGGAGGTGAAAATCTCCATTATTCGGGTCATTAAGTTGAGGGTCATCAGTAATATTTCCGGTTCCGCCACCTGTCCAGTCCTGAATACAGGAATAAGAAGGTGTAGAGGAGCTATCGTCAATCTGTGGGCTTGAAGGTGCGGTATTCTGCCAGATGATACAGTTTAATATGACGCCGTCGCACCAGTACAGCCCACCACCGATATTGTCTGCATAATTGCCGAAGATTGTATTGTTCAGAATAGTATTGTAGCACGAGTCAAGCCCCCCACCGAGCGGAGCTGAATTGCCTGAAATGATATTGTTCTGAATGACGCCACCGCAAAACTCCAACCCACCACCTGAGTAATTAGCAGAGTTATCTTTGATGACATTGTTCTGGATTGTGCCATCGCAGGTGGCAATTCCACCGCCAAAATCAGCTGCGTTACCACTGATGATATTATTCTCTATGGGATAGGAGGAGTAATAGACCCCACCGCCATAGTCCCCAGCAGTATTACCAGAGATAATATTGTTTTTTAGCAGTCTTTTGCAACCATATACACCGCCACCATCATCGTTGGCTGTATTGTTTGAGATGATATTATTCGTGACGGTGAAGCACCAGCAAATCCCACCACCATCCCAGGATTTAGCAAGGTTTTGAGTTATGGTATTACTGGTAATGGTAGCAGTGCAATAATAAAGCCCGCCCCCAGAAGAGGCGGTATTCCAGGAGATTAGATTATTATTTATATAGCCACCACAGGATTTGAGCCCCCCGCCATTACCAGAAATAGAAATGTTGTAAGTAATTGTGTTATTTTCAATCAATCCATCGCACCAATAAACTCCAGCTCCCCCATATTCCCGAGCAGTGTTGCCTGAGATTAAATTGTTTGAGATGGTGCCATCGCACATATGAAGTCCGCCTCCCTCGCCCGGAGCATAGTTGTCTGTGATAGAATTATTTCTAATGATAGCATCACTTCTGGAGAGTCCGCCTCCTGAGGAGGCAGTATTGCCCGAGATGGTATTATTTTCAATAATGCCATTACAATACGCAAGCCCACCACCGTTAGTGGCTTTATTATAAGAAATGGTATTATTCTGAATTATGCCATCACAATAATATAGCCCGCCTCCATCAGAAGCGGAGTTCACGGTGATTAAATTGTTTGAGATGGTACCATCGCATCCGAAGAGTCCACCACCCGCAGCCCAGGCACTCCCGGTCGCTTTATTGGCGGAGATAGTATTACTTGTAATTGTTCCATCACAGTCAAAGATTCCACCGCCCCGACAAATAGAAGTAGAATAGGCAACGTTTGATACTATATCGTTATACTGGATAGTAGCCAGACACCCATTCCCAAAGATACCCCCACCATACTCTGCATAGCCATTGGTGATAGTAAAGCCTGAGAGGACACAGGTACTGAGCTCAGAGCCAGCAAAGGTAACAACGGAGCCTGTGCTTCCGCCATCAATTATGGTCGTATCCACAACAGCAGGGTCTGTCGGGTCGGTAGAGCGAAGGATGATGTTCTTGCCATTAAAGTTAATGTTCTCATTGTAAGTGCCGGGCGAGACGATAATCTCGTCGCCATCGGTTGCGGCGTCAATCGCTGACTGAATCGTTGGGTAATCAGCCGGGACATAAATGCTCGCACCCTGAGATTCCCCTGCGAGCCCGGCACAGAATACGAATGCATACGCTAATAAACTTGCCCAGAGCTGGGCTTTTACCCTTTTCATAATAATATGC
>JAGHBZ010000142.1 GCA_021160705.1 Candidatus Sumerlaeota bacterium | reverse complement strand
GTACCGCTACGAAAGCTGAAACAATTCCAGGACCTGGGACATCAGGTAATTTTTCTAATAGGAGATTTTACGGCACGAATCGGTGACCCGAGTGGGCGTTCAGATACCCGACCGCGTCTAAGCGAAGAGCAAATCAAGGAAAACGCCAGAACATACCTTGACCAGGTGTATAAAATTCTTGATAGAGAGAAGACAAAGATTGTCTATAATTCATCGTGGTTAGGTGCGTTAACCTTCAGCGATGTGATAGAGCTCAGTGCGAAATATTCGGTAGCTCGTATGCTGGAACGGGATGATTTCAAGAAAAGATTCAGGGAGGAGAAGCCAATCTTTATTCATGAGTTTTTGTATCCCCTGATGCAGGGATATGATTCAGTGGCACTGGGTGCAGATGTGGAAATCGGTGGCACTGACCAGAAATTTAATCTGCTGGTAGCCAGGGAGCTTCAGCGCGAGTATGGGCAGAAACCCCAGACGATTATGACGTTGCCGTTGCTGGTGGGCACTGATGGTGTCAATAAAATGAGTAAAAGCCTGAATAATTATATAGGTATCACAGAGCCAGCACAGGAGATTTACGGCAAGGTGATGAGCATTTCTGATGAGTTAATGCTGGATTATTTTCTGCTTGTGCTAAGTTACTCAAGGGAGGAAGTGGAGGCATTAAGGAAAGGGCTGGACAGAGGTGAGATTAATCCACGAGAGCTAAAGGCACGGCTTGCCCGCGAAATCGTCTCTGCGTATTATGACGAGGAGACCGCCAGGAATGCGGAGGCTGAATTTGACCGGGTATTCAAACTGCGTCAGACACCCAAGGATATTGAAGAGCAGGTCATTTCAACAGAAAATAATACCCTCTGGGTGGTACGATTGCTCGTGATGACGAATATGGCAAAATCAAACCGCGAAGCACGAAAATTAATCTCAGAAGGCGGGGTATACCTGAACTCTGAAAGGGTCATTGATATAAATCTGGAGATTCCACCGGGTGAGTACATTCTCAGAGTTGGGAAACGCCGTTTTAAAAAAGTAATAATCGTTTCTAAAAGCAAGTAAAATCCGTTTGGGGGATATATCATATGGGTTCCACAAAGCGGGATACGAACACAGGTGTCCACAACAGCAAACAATAGTTTTAGGAAAGATTTCTGTCTAACAGATAAGAAGATATGACCACAGAACGTAAAGAATTGATTCAAGAATTTATCAAGACCTATGGATTAGACAGTATAGAGCCGAGCCTACTTGAGACTGCCCTGACCCACCGCTCGTATGTCTTTGAGACTAATACCCCGGGACTCCAGGACAATGAGCGACTGGAATTTCTCGGGGATGCAGTCATCAATACCGTGGCAGCAGAGTATCTATATCGTCATTTTGAGCACGCCTCTGAGGGTGAGTTATCAAAATTGCGTGCACGTCTGGTCAGTCGGGTTATGCTTGCGCGACGTGCGAGAGAAATGAATCTGGGTGCACTGCTTCGGCTGGGCAAAGGCGAATTGCAGACAGGTGGCAGACAGCGCAACTCTATCATCGGAGCGGCGATTGAAGCTGTGGTTGGCGCAGTATACCTCTCCTCGGGCGCAGAAAAAGCCAAAGAGTTTGTATTGAATCACATCATTACTCCATCAGCCAGTCTTCTTACAAGCGAAGATTACCTTGATTATAAATCCCGGCTCCAGGAGCTGGTGCAAAAAAAATTTCACACTATTCCTGAGTATCGGGTGGTGGCTGAGAAAGGTCCTGAGCATAAGAAGCTCTTTACCATAGAAGTGTGGATTAACGGGAGAAAATATGGTACGGGTGAAGGTGGTCGCAAAAAAATTGCCGAGAATATAGCAGCGAAAGAAGCATATAAAAATTTAACTGCTCAGCCCTCATCTTATGAAAACTAATTCCCTCAAACTCTGTTTTTTTATTTTGATATACCACATTTAAACAGCCAAAATGACCTCTATATTTTACTTTAGTGAGAAGCAGACACCTGAATGCAACTTATAGCACAGATACCTTTTAACAGTTTTACTCTCTTCCTGGGAATAGGCTTTGTTGGTCCATTTATTGTTTCTCTGTTTCTTACTCAGTTCTCGCTAATTATTGCCCGGCGGTTTAAGATTCTGGCGATACCAAATGAGCGTAGCTCACATACACGTCCAACACCACGTATAGGTGGTATTGGTTTTGTCGTCACATTTTTTGTTTTTTTATACCTGAGCACTTCTTTTGTTGGCGGAGATAAAGAGAGCCGTCTTTTTATTAAAGCGGTGGCAGTGGGTGGGGGCGTTGCTTTTTTGCTGGGATTGATTGATGATATTATTGGGCTATCTCCACTGGCAAAGTTAGCAGGTCAGATAATACCCGCCTGTTCCCCGCTTATATTTGCCCTCCATATCAACCGTATTTATGTACCACTGGTTGGCTCGATTGAGATGGGAGTTCTCGGATTACCACTGACAGTACTATGGCTATTATTTTTCATCAATGCCTTCAATTTTATGGATGGGATGGATGGTAAAGCAGGGAGTTTTACTACCATTGTGGTGGCAAGTCTGATAGTATACTTCTTTTGGGGGCACTGGGGTGAGTTAAGCAACTCTACCACAATCCCATTTTTCATAACTGTATGTGGTATCCTTATGGGCGTAATAGGAGGGTTTCTCGTATTTAATTTTCCACCTGCACGTACCTTTATGGGAGACTGTGGCAGCCAATTCCTTGGGTATCTCCTTGGGCTATTTGCTGTATATTTCAGTGAAAATTTTATTGGGTTCGTAATAGTGCTGATGCCATTTATTTATGATGTGGTATATACCCTTTTCTGGCGATGGCGTCAGGGGTTAAACCTGCTCCAGGCTCATCGCTCTCATCTGTATCAACGCCTGATGAGAATCGGGTATTCTCATAAGCAGGTGCTACAGATTTGCATATATACTTATCTCTTATGTGCTGGATGTTTTCTGAGTTTTTCCTTTACAGAAAAGCCCATTATAAAAGCGTTTTCCTTCGTCGGTGCACTGCTCGTTATGGTTGTATAT
>JAGHBZ010000256.1 GCA_021160705.1 Candidatus Sumerlaeota bacterium | reverse complement strand
GCTGGGCAGGAGGTGGGAGAACACATATTCGGTTTACATTTTTGTCTACCTGATATATTCTGAGTATTTAGAAGATTTGATACAGAAAGGGAGCTGAGGGTTATGAGTTTTAGAAGTGAGAGATATTGTTATCTAATGATTGTGATTACGGTTCTTATCGTTGTATGTGTAGTAGGAGCTACACTGGGACAAATAGAGAGGTTGCGCCCTATGCTTCGTGAAGGGAAATGGGCTACAGACAATAGGTTTTTGAAGGATAACTACGTAAAAGATTTTACGAAGTATATTAATAAATTTGACAAATTAGCCGAGGGTGCGTTGCCGATGTATGTACCTCAAGTGGAACAAATCACTCCTAAGGAAGTGGTTGACTGTGAAGACCCGTATTTTACAGGCGATAGTAGAGGAGTTGTGTTTGAAGCAGTTGAGATGGGCGTTCCAGATAGGCTCAAGCCACGTGTGGTATGTTTTCTTGACCTGGTAGAGCGTCACCCTTATGTAATTGAATGGGGTCATGACCCGGCAATCTCACCGGACTATAGATTTATATGCTGGAATAGCACGCTCGGTACACGGGTAAGGACCACGTATGTGTACGAGATACCGAGCAAACGATTAATGGCGAAGCTCGGTCGTAGTAGAGAAGCAGTGTGGTCGCCGGATGGTAGATTTTTGATTTATGCCACAACGGGCAGGCATCCGCAGATTTGGTATGCTAATGTAAAGGATTTCAAACCAAAGAAGTTGTTCGACCTTGAGGGACGCCAACCAACACTCTCCTATGATAAGAAATGCCTTGCCTATCAAGGGAGAGATAGAAAAATCTACGTCTATTACCTTAATAAAGGGATAAAGGAACGATTGACCAATTTTGTAAGTGGCTATGAGACAAGTCCATCCTGGTCGCCAGATGGTAAGTGGATTGTATATACCCATTACGTTGATGTTAACAGGAATGGTAAGTATGATTTGCTTGAGGAGCCGACACAGTTATATGTGACTGCAGTGAGAACCCATCAAAGTTTTGCTCTGGGCGGTATAGATGAGACCAGTGAACCCTGCTGGTCGCCTGACGGTAGGTATATAGTGGCAAGATATAAAAACCCGAATTCCGTCTATAGTTGTCTGATTCTGATTACAGTGCCGTCACAGTTATTGCCAAAACAACAGATTAAGGAGAAACAGCAAAAGCCTGCAGCGATTCCTTCGCCTTCGTAGTGAACCCTCCTTGTCTAAATTAGTGCTTGACCTGTAGGAGTCAGAGAGAATTTACTAAGTTCAATTAATGAGGTTATAAGTCAATGCTTCATTCAAGAAAAAAAAGGCTTGAAGAACTCATAAAAGAAGAGGTCGCTAAAATCATTGACCAGATGAAAGACCCCAGAGTAAGAATGGTTACGGTGACCGAAGTGAGTCTATCAAATGACCTGCGTTATGCAACTGTGTATGTGAGCATACTTGAGCGGGAACGGGTAGATGAGACAATGCATGCTTTGAAGCGAGCACAGAAGTTTGTCAGAAGAGAGCTGGGTTCACGGATTGTCGTAAAATACCTCCCTGAAGTACAGTTTAAATACGATAAGACATTTGAGCAGATTGCGAGAGTAGAGGAGCTATTGTCGCAAATAAAACGAGATTCAGGTGAAAGTGAGGGGACTCACGCGTAATCCGCAGGAGTGGATGTAGTTCTTTTTTGCGGAGTGCCTATCTGATACGTGCGCTTTCAATTTTTACTTTGTTTCTTCAGGAGCTCAATATACGTTAATGATAAGCAAGACTGGTGTGCTGAAGTTAGTTCCATCAAAGACGCGTAATTGAATGGTGTAGAGACCTTTCTTAGTAAAAATAGCAGTAGTCTTTGCGGCGTTATTAGTCCTATTAGGGACAAATATAACTGCTTTAGCATCACCCTTTACCACATCCCAGTAGTAAGATAACCTGTCGTTATTGGGGTCGTAGCTGGCAGAGCCATCAAGAACAATTTTGGTATTAACTGGTATAAAATTAGAAGGTGTGGTAGCCATAGCGACAGGGGGTAAATTGCCGCTTCCCCAGAATTCTCGCACAATATTAATGCCAATATACAGGATTGATATAACACATACAAAAATTATAAGCGGGACAAGAAATTTTCTGAGATTAAGTCTTTTTTTGCCTGGATGAGTGACAGGAATACTTGTCTCAGGAGTGGGGCTGGTTGCGTGTTGTGAATAATCCAGTAGAGGTGTGTCATCGGTTGGTTTGGTTAAAGGGGTCTCGGTGAGTTCAGCTGGTTCTTTTTGGTCAAATGATGTTTTCTGTTCGGAGGAGACCTGAGAGTCCAATGGACGCTCTATGAATGGGGCAACAGTTTTGTCTGTTTCGGTTTTCAGAACGAGGTTTTGCAGGTCATTGCTCAACTCTTTCAAGGAGGTATATCCTCCATTAGTTTTCTCAGCCACAGCGCGGAGGATGATATTTTCGATGTTAGGGTCAATTCCAGGGACTAAGGGTACATAATGTTTTTCTTTTTTCTTTAGGTATACAGCCTGTTCGCGTTGTTTTATTCTTAGTGCATCTTCAAGTGTACCCCATCCAATTGTCTGATACATCATTCTCGCAAAGGCATTCAGAGTGTCTTTGAGTTTTAGTGACTCTTTCTCAATATATACTCCACCATTATTTTTAATAAATTCAATAATGTGGGTAAATTCAGGTGACCTGAGATGCTTGGTGGTCTCGTGGAATATGTTAAGGTTAATTAATAAAGGCTCTCCATTCACCAGTGCAAAGTCCTTAAGTTGCAAATCTCTGCAACACACATTTTCCCGATGAAGATAAATTATAAGGTCAAGGAGTTTTGAGTGGAGTTCGTAGAATTCTCTGGGTGATTTTATTTTCTCAGCGGTAAATCGTTCTTCTAATGAATCGCCTTCGAAATTCTGGAACGTGTAGAAGATTTCTGATTCAAACTTACCACTTAAAAAGATGTGGAGTAAGTAAGGATGCCAGAGATTAGCGAAGTCTCTGATGTTGCGGGTAACGATTTGGGAACACTCAGGTAAGCTGGTAAGTTTAGCGGTAATGATGCGAAGTCGTTGTCGGGAGCCAAGAAAAAGATGCTCCACAAGATAATCTTCCCATACAGGGGAGCGTTGGAGTCTCTTGAGAACCCGGTACTGATACACTATGC
>JAGHBZ010000100.1 GCA_021160705.1 Candidatus Sumerlaeota bacterium | reverse complement strand
TGCCAGAGGAATGCTGTGAGCTCAGCGAACGCGGCAGTCTCTCATTATTTGATTACAAAATAGAAACTGACATTTCAGCAGGAACGTCGATATTTTACGAGAAAGCTCCTTTTGTTGGTTCAAAAGTTGAATACTGCCGTGGTCGAGCCTCACGTTTTAGACCTCTTTCTTATGACTATCAGCCTTCAGACGGAGACATTTTAAGAATTAAATGTGAGCTATATAAGGATACACCTGCTAAAATAATCTTTGAAAATAAATATAATGGAGTCGTCACTGCAGTCTCCAAAGATGGGAAAATCTTCCGGGTTGCACGTGTTCTAAAACCTGTGGTTGGCATAGGTAGATTTCAGGGCAGTATCTACGCAGGGTTGAGTAGGGTTCGTGCAAACCATCCTGGTGTAATTTGCATATCTACAGTTAGGAAGATTACAAAAGAGCAATTAAAGACAGGTCCTATAAGCAGTGAACATTGCGGGGGGATTCAAATAATTCCGGCTGAACATGCAATGGATAAAGAAATGGTCTATGCGCGTTCAGGAGCACAATGGATGGTTGTTAGCTCGCTTAATGATAATGAAATTATTGCTGGTACGCCACCATTATTTTCAAACTGCATAAAACCCGGGATGCGAGTATTTGCTCGTTTTGATGATTATCAGTGGGAGCCATTTCCTGTTATTTCAGGCAAACATAATGACATCTTCTTACCCGTACCATTAAGCAGGTTGCTTAAAAAGGCATTTGTTCAGGGACTGACAGGGATAATGATAGAACTCAATTCTTCTGGGTTGGATAAGAGCAATCCTTAATACGCGGAACTCTATCAAATAAATTAAACGTCACAGATTTCTTAATATAACAATCCTGACAAAAAAGTATAGCCTTTTTCTCCTGAACTGCTGTTCTTTATTGCCTCTTAAGTCAGAATTATTAATCACGGCGGATTGTTTTAATCAGATTGCCATCGGTGTCACGGACTTCCACAATCAGTGGCATCTTGCCGGGGAGCGAATGTGTGGCACACGCCATACAGGGGTCATAGGCGCGGAATGCCATCTCTATCATATTCAGAATTGGTTCGGTAATCTCTTTACCTTTCTTGATAAGACCCTGAGCAGCTTTTTTCACTGAGAGATTAAGTGCACCATAATTATTGGTCGTCCCAACAATGAGGTTTGCTCGTTTGACTATTCCGTTCTCGTCGGTTATGTAATGGTGAGTTAACGTGCCGCGGGGTGCCTCCACAATGCCCACTCCTTCAGTAGGGGTCTCAGTAGGTATAGTGCGTATATTCTTTCCCATAATTTCAGGGTCAGTGATAAGCTCCAGCATTCTCTCAGAGGCATAAAGTATCTCAATCAGGCGAGCCCAGTGGATTGCAAGGGTATGATGAACGGGTTTTTTGCCACTGCGGTCGCCGGTCAGCGTCTCATAATATTCCTCATAGGCTTCCTGGGCTTTAGGAGTTGCCATACCGTCAGAGGCATTTAATCGGCTCTGGGGTGTGGCGCGATAAATACCACTGTCCTGCCCGTCCACGAGCCCTTTCCAGCCTACTTTTTTGAGGAACGGGAACTTCAGATACGTCCAGGGCTCAACGTGCTCAGCTACGTGGTCTCTATACTCCGCAGGTGCATATTTACAGAACTCGTTTCCCTTCGTATCCACCACTCTTACTTTGCCATCGTAAAAGTTTACTTTATTATTCTCATCCACAAGTCCCATAGAGTAGGTTTCGTGGTAGTACATATCACTAAGAATTAACTCTTTATATTTTGGATTACCGAGCACAAGTTTTTTAAATGCGTCTATGCTGAACAGGGAGAATTCAATTGCCCAGTGAGCAATATCCTCAATCTCCTTGCGTTCATCATCATTCAGTCCTTTTGACACGCCGCCGGGTAAATTACATATAGGATGGCATTGGCGTGCTGCAAGGATTTCCATCACACGATTACAGCGTTTGCGCATCTCAATGACCTTGCCACCAACCTCTAACCCCACTTTCTTGATGACTCCCAGAATATTTCGTTCTGCAACGGGTGCATCTGGCGCTGTCAGAAAATCCGGTCCCGCAAGGATGTAAAAATGTAGCGTGTGGTCTTCAGCAAAAAAGGCACTGTAAAGGAGTTCACGAAGTTTTTTTGCGGTAGGTGGTGGGTCAACGTGAAAGACTGCGTCAACGGCTTTACCAGAAGCCATATGATGTGCTTCCGGACACACACCACAAATTCGCGGTGTAATGTGTGGCAGTTCCTCAACGGGTCTGCCTTCAGCAAATCGCTCAAAACCCCGTAGCTCCGGGATTTGAAAATACACATTCGCCACTTCTCCCTCATCAGTTAGAAAAATTGTAATTTTCCCATGACCTTCAAGTCTCGTAATCGGGTCAATTGCTATCCTCTTCATTTTTATATCCTCCACTGAGTTGGTCTACCAAATTTCTAAAATGCATATTAGTTATACAAAGTTTGAATAATTTATATCAAGCTTACTATTTTCAATCAGATTTTTTCTTGGGTAATTTCAGGTCAACCACACGGCTTTTGCCCATACTCAGGATGCGCAACGAGACCTTTTCCTTTCCGGCATCCTGAGCAGATTTGACCCTGGCTTTAAAGTCATCCACATCTTTCAAAGGCTGATTATCAAGCGCAGTCAGGATTTCGTATTGTTTAATCCCGGCGACTGAAGCGGGTGTACCGGTCTCCACTTTTGCGACCACCACTCCGTACTGGTCATCCGCAATCTGGAGTGCAGCACGCACTTCATAGGTAAGGTCTTTCAAGGTCAACCCAATATCATCGTCCTTAAATTTCTTGGCGCTCTCGAAATCCGGTGGTGCTGGCTGAATGGTCACTGACTTTGTCACGGTCTGCTCCCCGGTGTAGTATGTCATCTCAATCTCTTCACCGGCGCCTATGGTATCCAGCAGACCTGTGAAATAATTCTTTCGCGACCGCCAGGGTTTCTTTTCAGGCATCTTAAAACCAAATGCCTCAAACGCCTTGGGCACGTTAAATCTACCATAATCAAATTCTTTAAATTCATCCTCAGGGGGTTGCAATTCAATGGGGTAACGAGCGTCTTTCTTTCTGACACTCAGGATAATATCGCCTGATTTTAAACCGATTTTCTCTGCCGGGGAGCCCGGATATACCTGGCTGATTAAAATACCGATTTCTCCATCTTTAGTGGGTTTTTCCACGTTCAGATTTTTTGCGAGTTCTTTATTCATAGGAGAGTACTCCACACCAAGCCAGACTTTTTGCTTTGCCTCTTCTTTTGTTAGCGGTTTGATTCGCGGGTCAAGATGAGCAGCTGGGTGAAGTATGGAGTCCTTAATATCTGCAAGGGCAAGCAGGTCTTCTTCGCCTTTTGGAGTAAACCATTCCTCACCCCCAAAGTATTTTTCATAATAAGATTTCCTTGCTCCAACATATTGTTTAATCTCTTCGTCCTTTTCACGCTTTTTTATGAATAAGCCAACGAGTTTACCCTGATTATCAAGGACAAAATCTCCGGTACTGATTTCACCATATAGATTCCAGCAATACTGATTTTCATCTGTCTTTGACCTATCGTAGCAGCGAAAATGGTTACAGGTAACGTCTTTTTTGCCAAATTTCTCCTCAGTGTGCAGAGAAAAATACATCTTATACGGACGGATTGGCTCAAACGCCATTAGCCCCTGTGCGTTCTGAGGAAAGTGGTTATCGCCTTTGAGTTTTACCAAGATAGCGGCAAAATCCTTGTATGTGCCCAGAAATTCACCTTCACTCTCTGTGCCGTCAGGTAACGTCAGAGTAATAGCCTTTATGATAGCTGCCTTTTTTCTATCCAGGAATTCTGGCACGAGTAAGGTGGAGTCGTTTATTGCCAATCCATAAGATTCAAGGTCTTCCATTTTCCCGCCACCATAGCCAAACATACTATAAAAGGAACCGAACATATCCCCTTCTTCCTCTTCGGTTTTCTGGCGAAATTCAATTTTCACTTTATACAATAAGGGCTCATAAGTCTTCTGAAATTGCTCAAGGGATGACTGATATTCATTAAGGGTAAGTCGTTGAGCGCTCTGCAGAGAAACACCTTTCCAGGGTGCATAAGTCTCATCCCATTCAAGAAATGAATGAGTGGCAATACCTATGGGCTTGAGTTCTGTGTTCAGGATTACTGCAAGTGAGAAGAGCTGCCCGACCATACTACGATAATAACCAGAGAAAAGTCCGTAAGTATTCAGGGGGCAATATATAAAGAAAGCGGATTTTTCCTCTGCTAAAGGACCCCATCCAGGACTCACCAGTCTCGTATTTAACATCACTTTTTGCAACTTTCTATATGCAGAGACAGAGAAAAAAGACTGGTTCGCTGGTAATTGTTCTGAGACCCTGGCGAACTCTAAAGGTCTAAGCTCCTCAGCCTCATTTAACATTTTTGGTCTGACCAATAATGCCGGTGTAGGTAGCAGGATTGCGGAGATTTCACCTTCAATGGTTTTCCCTGAAATGGGAAGTGTGAGTTCGACCTTATCCAGATGGCGAAGGTCAAAACAGGGGTCAAGGATGATACAATTTTTCTCCTTATCAATGACAAACCCTACCAGGTCAAGGGAAGTATTTTTCTCGGCAAATTCCTTATAAATGGATTTATCACCCCTGAGTTCACTTGGCTTATCCTCAGGCAACTTTTTGCAGTAGAGATGAACGGTGACCAGCGAGTTCTTCAAGACATCTTTTGCCTTCTGAATAGTTGCTGGTGAGAGAATTGAAATGCTCTCTTGAGGTTGGTCTGCCGGGTAAGTAATTACCGGAACAAGCAGACACAACGACAACATTCCTATTAAAAGAGCCCTGAGCATTGTTCCTTACTCCTCCTCATCATAGTCCTTCCGATAATCCAGAACAATCCAGCGTTTATAACCACTCCTGAGGATTTCGAGCAGAACCTTTTTTTCACGCTTTTTGTCCTCGATTATCTCTTTATAGAGTTTCTTTATATCATCAAGGGTATTGATAGATTTGTGGTCAATGCTAAGAATTATATCATTGGTATGAATTCCAGCGTCAGCGGCATTGCCCGGATATTTTACGCCCTGGACAAATACACCCTGCTTCCGATAAAAGTAAAGGTCAGGGTTTTTAAACTTATTGATTTCTTTAACGGTCATATCCCATCGTTCACAATCAAAGTCTTCGCCTTCCACTTTGCCTTTTAACACAGGAGTAACGTTAATGGTAAGGAGTTCATTGCCACGTTTGATTTTGAGAGCCGCAGGTTTATCGACCGGGAGGTCTGCCAGAAACCAGCGAATCCCCGGCAGGTCCTCTGCATAATAACCATCTGTGGGAATACCATTAACCGAGAGCAATAGGTCACCAGAGGCAATCCCAGCCTCCCGGGCAGGTGAATTTTTGTCCACATCTGAAATAAGCACCCCGCGCTCTGCATCAATAAATGTATTTGAGTAAAAATCGTTTAATGGCTGTAAATGAAGACCTAACCACGCTCGAATTACCTCTTTGTCTCTCTTTAGACGCCCGACAATATCTTTTACGACATTTGAGGGGATAGCGAACCCGATATTTTCGCCGATAATCATCAATCCAAGGGTATTTATACCGACGATTTTACCTTCAGTGTCTACCAGAGGACCACCACTATTACCGGGATTAATAGCTGCGTCTGTCTGAAGCCAGACATTGTATTTGTAGATGGACTCAAACCCAAGATACCGATTGGTATTGGAGATGATGCCAAGCGAAATAGAACGCGTGAACCCGAAAGGCGCACCCAACGCCATTACAAACTGACCCTCCTCAAGTTGAGAAGAATCTGCAAACTCCGCATAAGGCAGTGGCAGGTCTTCTGGTTTTACGTCTAATTTCAGGAGTGCAAGGTCGGTCTCTTTATCTCTGCCAATTAGTGTTGCAGAGACC
>JAGHBZ010000360.1 GCA_021160705.1 Candidatus Sumerlaeota bacterium | reverse complement strand
GTGCTATTGTTTCTTATCAGTGGTTTGTAAGACGTCCAGGAATCCCTTTAGAGTACGACAAAAAGAGAGGCAAATATGAAGAGGGAACACCTAATTTTGTTGAAAGAGAAATTAGAAGAGTTGAAAAAGAGATTGCTAATGAATCAGTTGAACATCTTGTCGCTTTTGATTTAAAAGGGCAGATAATCTTTAGAACAAAAGGCACTGAGGCGGGAGTTAAAATATCTTCAGTAGAAGAGAGGCTTCTTAGAGGTGCAATCTGCACACATAATCATCCTGGTCAAACCTGGGGATTTTCTTTAAATGATATAAGATTCGCATCAATGTTAAATTTAAAAGAGATAAGAGTGGTTGCGGGAAAACATCTTTTCATAATGCGTCCTTATGGAGAGGCACGATTTGAGAAAGAATTCTTTGAAAAAAGAGTCGTTCCATTATTCAAGAAAAACCGCAATAGATTACGGAGGGCACTTTACGAAGGGAAAATTTCGCTTGAAACATTTAACAAAAAATCACATCATATTATATGGTTAAAAGTTGCAAGGGAATTAGGCTTTGTATATTTTCGGAGGACACTAAAATGAGTGAGAAAGAAACACTTGGTTTAGATGGAGGGTATGAGCTTCCTCTTAGTCCAATATGCTGGCGTTGTATTCATTTATTAGATGACCTAAATCATACCTGTAAGGCATTTCCTCAAGGTATTCCCCCAGAAATATGGAGTGGCAAAAATGACCATAAAAAGCCTTATCCTGGTGATAATGGCATTCAATTTGAGCCAATTCGCAGATGATGCCACTTTAGATTACTGCCAATCTTAACATCCCTCCTAAAATCCCCCCTCAAACTTTTTATCAATATATTGATTAAACCCCCTTGTGATGATTCTTAGAAATTTTGTAATATGCATTTTGTGGTGTTCTAATTTTAGCCTGAACTCTGTTATGGAGAAGGAGTATGCCAGGACTTGATGAGACGCAGGGACAGTGGCGCTATCGGGTGCGAAATCCTGAAGATTTTGTTAAAGATTCCTTCCGTACGGTAAAAATTGCCGATGGTGTTCAAATTGTAGTGGGAAAGCTCAAGGCAGACCCTAAAGGTTCTATGAAGACTCAGTCTTATCGTTTTGACAAAAAGAAATTTACAGAGGAGCAAGTGCTGGCGTGGCTCCGGCGTTATGGAATCATTAAAAAATCCAATAATGGAGAAGAAATCGTGCTGCCTAAAAGGAGAATCAAGAAACTCAGAGTAAACTTTATTTCTCTGGTTCGTTCTCCTGCGAACAGGGAACCTATTATTCTTAAATCAGATGGGCAAGAAGGGAATAATTGGCAGAAATTTGTTGAGCTCATAAAGACAAACGAAGAGGAACAGATGGTTTATGGGATTGTATATTCGCCAGATGTGATTGATGCTGATGGGGATTTTGCATCTGTGGAGACCATCAAAGAAGCTGCATACGAGTTTATGAAAGCTGGAGTCACCCGCAACGTAGATAAAGGACACAACTATTCTCCTGAGCCAGCGTATGTCGCAGAAAGCTGGATTGTAAAAGAAGGAGATTCTTTATTTCCCAATAAAACTGGCGCCTGGGCGGTGGGAATAAAAATTGAAGACGAAGATTTATGGCGGGAAATAAAGCGTGGGGAGCTGGCAGGTTTATCGTTGGCGGGAGTAGCTGAAGTTGAACCGGTTGAAAAGGGAACTATCCAAACAGAAGACTCGCTTCTACGGAAACTCTTGAAAGCATTGGGGATTGGGAAAACTTCTCTTGAAGTGAAGGTAGACCCTCCTAAGTCTTTAAAAGACCTTATAGCTAATTGGGAGACAGAGCGACGTATAGATGATGTACTCTGGGCATTCAAAGAGGCAATAGACAGATTGGTCCAGCTTCGTCCCGCTGACTTTTTAAACAAAGTAGAGCAATATTTCCAAGAATTTAAAGAACTTATGGAGGAACTTCTGGATAACGTGGAGAAGGGAATTTCCCTACAGTCGCTTCCACTTGAAGAGAAGGCTTCCTGGAACTGGGATTGGGCTAAAGATGCAGACGCAATTATTAAACGTTATGGCTGGAAGGGTCTGGGAGCAATTTGTCTCTACGTGGACAAAAACTATCCCACTGAGGAAAAAGAAGAGGGATTTCCAAAAGTGAAAAGGGCATATTATTTCCCGGTAGCTAAAATTGCTTCTGACGGCAGACTAAAAATCTACTGGCGTGGAGTTGTAGCTGCCCGGGTGCGGGTGCATACCTCAAAATTGCCCACAGAAATAAAGGAAAAAATTCTGACAAAAATAAAAGCTTTATATAAACGCTTTAGGCGTGAGGAAGATTTTGACAAGGAGGAAAAAGCAATGAAAGAGTTTGAAGACCGCCTGAAAAAGGTAGAGGAAACCATTGAGGAAATTAAGAAGTCTCTGGAGTCGGGAAAGTCTTCAAAAGAGGAAAAAGAGAAAGAAGAAGGTGAAATTTTGAAAAAGATAATAGAGGAATTTAACACTCTCCAGAAGGAAGTGAGAGAGATAAAGACGAGAGTAGAGGAAATAGAGAAAAGTCCACAAGCCTCCCGACAACCCTCTGAGGAGCCTCAGATTCATAAGGAAGGCAAAGAGGGTGAAGAGTTTGCAGGAATCTTTGTGCAAAAAATAAAGGCTTAAAAATAAACGGCAGATTAAAAATCTGCTGGCGTGGAGATGTAGCTGCCCGGGTGCGGGTGCATACCCCAAAAAAGTACTAAACTACAGTAAAATAAAAGGAGGAAAAAATAAGAAATGAAAAACGAGGCAATTCTCCGTAAAGGAGATGAACTAATTGTCCTTTCAGATGGAGGATTACTTTCCGATGCACAGTCTAAAAAATTCATAAATCTTTCAGTTGATGAGACTGTCGTTATTAATCCAAAGAAAAACATCGCTGATATTGTGCAGTTTTCGGGGGACAAAAAAGACCTAGATACTATTACTGGTGTCTCAAGGGCACTTCGCAAGCCCTCAACAATTGATTCTGGATATAGGGCTGGACACAAACAGGTAGATGCCGTGGCACCCGCCTTTGGTCGCCGTGAACTTTCAGCAGAAGAGGTTGCGGTTACTTATATTCTCCCTTACTCCACTATTGAGGATAATATTGAGGAAGAAAATCTTAACGACACTTTGGCTAAAGTCTATGCGACGATGTTCGGAAACGATATAGAAGACCTGGCTCTTAACGGAACAGGTTCCGGAGAGAATCCATTCCTTTCTATCGCAAAGGGATGGATACAAATTTTGAAAGATGAGGCGGATGAGACTCACATTTACGACACTAATGGTTCTGAAGATTATCTTGGGACTGTCTTTCCTGGAATGCTGAAGCTCCTTCCCTCAAAGTGGCGCAACAATCCAAACAACCTGGTTCTTCTTGTTCCCTGGAGTGTGTATGAGACTTACCAAACTCAGGTGGGAGAAAGAAACACTGCACTGGGAGACAGAGCCATTACAGAAGGAGTTACTTTGCGATACAGCGGGATAGAGGTCGTGCCTGTGGGACTGATGCCGGACGGACACATTATTCTTACTCGTCGACTCAATCCGGTGGTTGGATTCAAAAGACGCATAAGGATTGAGAACGAGAAGGTGCCACGCCACCTAGAGATTGAAACTACCATATCTGCTCGTGTTGGATTCCAGTGGAAAGTTCTTGACCAGGTAGTGCTTGGATATAACGCCTAAGAGAAACATAAGCCAGTTATTATTTTTATCCCAGATTTGGAGGATAGACTATGAGAACGAGAAGAATCAAAGTGCGGTATAAAGGGCGGGGAAGTATTGTCATTGGTGGGATTGCCTTTTCAGCACAGGATCCCGAGAAGGCGGTCCCTCCAGATATACTTTCTAAAATTCACAAGTTTCCTGCTCTCTTTGAGGAAGTTGTTGAAAAGATAAGACCAGGAAATGGAGGAACAAACGATGAACAGACGACTAAATAGGAGCTGGTTTCTTTTGGGGGGTCTGGCAGTATTTTTGTCTCTGGGAATGACTGCCTGGGCTCTCCTGTTTTCTCATAACGCAAAGATAAATATTCCGGCGGAAAACTCATCTGCCTACGCCATATATCGAGCTCAAGGAATTGTGCGCTCTATCGTTTATACTGCTCCTGTTACTGCCACATTGAACATAAAAGATGAGCCATCTGGAGCCACTTACTACTCCAGCTCTCTTACTTCGGGAACTCACATTGTCACAGGATTGTCTCTCTATACGGCTGGACAGACTCGACTTCAGATAGACCTTCCTACCACCTATACACAGACCCAGACGTTTACATTAAAGGTGGTGGAAGAGAGATGAGCTATGTGACTGTATCTGACATTAAATCAAGAATTTCCAATCCAGATGATTATACTGATGAACAGGTGAAGACTGCGATTACTCTGGCTCAACAGCAAATAGACAACTTTATGGAAAAAGAAAATTTCTTTAGTGTTCACAATCTTGAAATAACAGAAGAAGCCAATGGGGGGAGCAGACTATACATTACTCACACTTCTTTGCCTTTGCTTGAGATTACCGAGATAAAGATAAATGACGTGCCTGTGGATTCTTCTCTGTTTTCTTATGATATGTGTTGTCACAGTTTGCAATACTCAAATGGATTTTGCGCGGGTGATGAGGTGAAAATAAAGGGCGAATGGGGATTCTCTTCTGTCCCGTTGCTGGTAAAAGAGAGCTGTATACGGTTAACGATTATGATTTTAAAAGATGAAGAAGTAAAAGAAGGAGTTGGGACGGAGCAGATAGAAAGAGTTAGCTCTGAAGGAAGCACAATTACGTTCTCTTCTACTCCTTCTTATACTGCCTCTACAGGTGACAAATGGGTTGATAGTGTTCTTCAGATATTCAAAAGACGGGTTGTGTATATGGGGAAAATATGAGGTTTGTAAATCAGGCAACAAAAAGAGGGTGGAAAAGAACACGTTGGGTACAGAGATTTCCCTTTGTAACCATCGTTCGTGAGGAATATGAGAATCCGAATCCTGTATCTGGAGTTTTGCAGAAAACGGAACAAAAAATTAAAGTTCCTGTAACCATTCATCTGATAACCTCAAAAGAAATAGAGACCTCAGGCGGGTTCTTTGAAATTGGAGATATTCGTATTAGTGCATATGAAACAATAAAACCAGCTGACGAAGTGGAATATAATCACAAACGTTATCGGGTAATTGAAGTGCATAAAGACCCTCTCAGTAATCGTTACAATGCAGTTATAAGGAGAATTTAATGCGGGGAAATTTTGACTTAAGCCGGTTTATTAGACAGATAGAAGAAACCCAGAGGATAATAGAACAATCAAACCAGAGAGTACAACGTATCAGCATAGATACCTGTAATTTTCTTAGGTCTATTACTCCGGCGAAAACAGGAGAAACTCGAAGTAGTATCGAGTTAAAAACAAAAAAGACTGCAACAGGTCAACAGTATGAGATTTATTCCAAGCGTGCAGACATACTTCGCCTCCTGGACAGGGGCACAAGGCGCCATTTTGTTTTCCCTATAAAGCGTAAAGCACTGCACTGGATTGACCCGGTTACTGGAGAAAACCGGTTTAGTATGGGGCACGCTGTTAGCGGAATTAGAGCAAAAGGCATAATTATAGCAACAAAATTTTATCTTTATACACGATTACAGAGGGTATTAAAAGTAACTCGCTTAGCATTGCGACAGATTTTCAAATGACTCTGGGGGCACATACAAAAATACACAATGTCTTCCGTTCATTCTGTCGTTTATTAGCCGAGAAAATCCCAGAATCAGAGCTTTTTATAAACTGGGGCAGACAGGATATGGAGTATGACGAATTATTTATTCCGGACCAAAAGACAGTATGGGCAGAAGTGCAATTAATAGATTTTCCGGGTGGACAGGGAGAAACTCCATCATTGGTTGAAATTCACATTTACTCCAGGACAGAAGACGACCCTTTTTTGACAAAAGCTCAAAGTGCCTCTGACAGAATAATAGATGCGGCAAATATAGAAAGGGCAGAAATATATGACTATTCAGACCCAACGAATCCCCAGGCAACCGGTTATTATTTTTATCCCAGATTTGCCGGAATGCGAGCTGGTCCGGGTATTGGCGGTCCGGGACTTCCGACGTGTAAAGAATATATTTTGACCTTCAGGCTATATCACTGGCGTGAAGGTCTATACCCTTAACAGGGAGGAAGTATAAATGGCTATACCAAAGTTTGGAACGCCAAACGATGTTGTGTCAATAGAGGCGGACTACAACACGAATACGGTGGAGCTTGAGGACGGACTCAAAAAAAAGCACTTCACCCTGAACTTGACAGACACATTGAGAAAAACGAAACGCATCTACACCGACTACGGGATTGCTGAATCTACGGACAATGACAACAATTCTCTAGGAGTGGTGATTGACAGCGCGACGTTGACGAAAGAGGAAGAAATTGCAGAGCCCGTCTACGGTGCCACGACCAATTATCAGAGCGGAGCAGAACCACAGGACAACGAGAAACTCACTTATTGCATAGGGCTCTTATGGTTGCGGACACGGTATGAGATTAGACTTGAAGGAAAAGGCGAGTTGCCAGCTGTACTGACAAGAGGAAAAATCATCGCCGGCTCAGCAGAGTCACCTGCACTGGTGCTGAGAAGTGCGACATCTGGGGCGAATAGTCCCGAAATAAAGATTACTCAGAATGTGTATGTACGAGACAGTAGCCAGAGGAAAGATAACACTGATTTCTGGACGTGGTCTGCTACACTAGAGTTTTGGGAGGAAAACTCCACACCTGACACGTCGCCGTTGAAGTCGGAATGCGAACTGTTTGATTTTACTTCAGAGATTACGGACAGCTGGTACAAAATCACAAGGGAATACAGGTGGAGCAAGGACGGATTTGTTGAACTGGTAGAAACAGTAGAGATATATGATGATGATGAGACAAGCACTATTTAAAAAGAAAAAGGGGACAGAACGGAATGAGCACACTGTATACAGTTGTGCACGATTATCCGCCTGAGAAGAGAACTGTTTATGAACCGTTGGTCAACGGAGAGGGCATAAGTGTCTCACTTGGTTATGTTTGTCGTCGAAAGCTATTAATCTTCTGGGCGACTGAATCTGAAATAAATACTTTAATAGAAAATGAGGGGAAAACGGGAGGATATGAGATTGAGAAACCTCCTGTTTATTCATTTGCAGTGCATCCAAGTATAAAACTGTATAACGTTGAAGTGGATTTAATTAAGTATTCACCAACTCCATTATAAAAAAGAAAGAGGGATAATATGAAGATATTAGAGGAATTACCAGCCAAAGAATATGGAGAATTGCTCAGGGAAGCGAATGCGGAGGTTATCTATGTCGGGGAGAAGGCATATCGTTTGTACCCATTGACAATAGAACAACTACACCTAATTAAGAAGCCATTGGAGAAAGCATTGAATGGGCTTAATATTGAGCAGGCAGGAATAAATCTTGTAATTGAAGCGATAAGCAAAATAGTGCCAGAGATTATGATAGGTTTGGGGGTTGCAGAGGATATAGTGAAACAAATGACAGTTCAACAAGTATTGCATATTGCAGGTGTGCTGTATCACCAGAATTTTGATTTCAATAGATTGCCAGAAGTAAGTAAAAAAAAATGCAAAGAAATCTGGGATTCAATCAAAAAGGGACTGGCTCAGATGTTCACAGGACAGCCGTTCCCAGAAACTCCGGAACAAGCTCAAGATTCATAGACCTTTTGCTCTCTCATTCTGGATTTCCGATGATAGCCAAGACGTATGGCTGGACACCGAGAGAAATTTCGCAATTGTCAGTGATGGAGTATTTGTACTGGTCTGTCAAAGCTATGGAATTGCAGGTTCTTGACATACTTAAAATCCAAATATTGCTAGTAGGGGATGAGGAAAAGGAAGAAAACAGCTACATAGCTGGGTCTAAAGAAGAAGCTCTGAAAATAAGAGAAGATGAATTGCAGGGATTTCCATATGATGTCACGCCGTTGACTGAAAGAGAATGCGATGAGTGGATTAGGTACAGTGAGAGGCTTAAGGAGAAATGGAGGAAAAAGGGAAGCGTTGGTAATATTGATATGCTATGGGATGAGGAGCGAAAAAAAGCCTGTTTGAGCGGTGATATAGTCCAGGTAAGAGCAAGTATGAACAATTTTTTATGGAAATGCCTTAAAAGGGCAAAAGAACTGGGTTTCAATCTATCTCTGGGTAAATTGAAAGAGTTAAGAAGATTAGAAATCTTGATGACAAGGTATAAACAAAACCCAGACAAGGAAAATTTGGAAAATCTGATAGAATGGAGAAAGAGAAATGGAAGGCAATGCAGTCCTGAGATGGTTTGTTCGGGGCGATAAAGCAGTGATTGAAAGCTTGAAGAAAATCAGGTCAGAAGCCACGTACTTTAATCGCATAAAGCTTGGCGCGAGGTTGCAACAAGGTTTTATGATATTAAGATTCAAGATGGGGCGTCTCAAGATGGAGCTGAAAAACCTGGGAATGAGGTTTGGGAAGTTCGGTACACGAATTGCACCGATTGTGTCAGTGCTTTCATCAAGATTCGGATTATTGGGCAGAAATTTGGTACATATAACCAACATTGCAACTTCCGTTGGTAAAAACACATTCAGAATACTAATGCGAATTGCAGGGGTACTGTCAGGTATCATATCAACATTCTTAAAGTTAGGAATGGTGATAAAGGGGGTTACCCTGGCTGGCATCGGGATGCTGGTAAAGGAGACAATCAGGGCAAATGACAAGTTTCAGGTGAGTTTCGCAAGGATGGAGGCTTTGCTGGGCAAGGAGAAGGCAGATAAGTTAATCAGGTGGCTAGAGAAGAGAGCTGTCACGTTGCCCGAGACCCTGTCGAGTCTAATAGAGACTTTCTCTGCAGTTGCTACGACACCGTTGAGAGAGTTCTTTTTCACGGGCAAGAAGCTGAACAAGGAAGTGGTCGAGAAGCTGGCGATGTTGCCTGCACAGGTGAGGCTCATAGACGTGAGGACATACGCACAGCTGCCAATGGTATTATCAGACCTATTGAAAGGCGGCGCAGACTCAGTGAGGACATTTGAGATGAGGTTCAACACAGCTGTCTCCACGGCGGCAGAAAGGATAGGGGTAACGGAAAAGGAATTCGCGGAAACGTTGAAGAAAGGCGGGCTGGAAGCGTTTCTTATAGTGTCCCGGTATCTTGAGACAGTTGTGCCATCATCGGCGATGGCTAAGATGGCTCAGACGGTCAAGGTTCAAGTAGCCAATCTGTTTGACACAATACGGATTTTCCTTATCAAGGTAACCAGAATGGGATTTTTCAAGAATCTTATCCAGGATTTAAAGGATTTAAATGAGTTTATAAGAAAAATATTAGATACAGATTTTGCCAAAACGTATTTTGGGAAAACTGTAAATGAGTTTCTGGATAATATAAGAAAGAAAATAATGCAATATTTGGGGTTTTTGTTTACAGGTACAAGTATGAGTAAATCAGCAGAGGAAAATCTAAAAATCATAATAAAAAACCTTGTCAACTTGCTCGGTAATGTAATTGCAAAAGCCATAATGTTAGGGATAAAGATGGCAATGCCGTTCATAGTTGCAATAATCAAAGGGATCATAGCGGAGCTGAAACCCGGAGGCGAGGGATTTACGGAGGCGTTCTACTCAGCGTTAGTAAATGAAGAGGAGAAAAAGGCGTTTGCTCGCAATGTCAAAAAGACGCTCCATTATTACCATCTGTCAGATAAGAAACTGGGTGAATTGTATGTTATGGCAAGGAGGGGAGTACCCAAAGAGGAGCTGATGAAACACGGGGTGTTAGCATGGTATAAACTCGCTCCAGCACGTAAAGAATTCCAGGAAAGAATCGTAGATATGGCGATTGAGCAAGCGCGGAGAAAGACATCCTTGCCGCAGCTCGCAGGCATCACGGAGTTCAAGTCGTTGTTGAATATACCAAATATTCTGAGCGATGTTGCAACGGAGTTGAAGCTGTACTCAAAAGGAATCAAGGCAATGAGCGGAAAACCAGAAACAAAGGAAATCAAAGTGACAGTGTCTGCTAAGGAAACGGAAGTTCCTGTCAAATTGAACATAAACAACGGAGAGGCAGAGGCAAAACTGAATCCTTTTGAGGTGATGGTCTTACCGATAGACTGAGATGGAGCTGATAAATGAAATAGGGGTAACGTGTTCCGGATATACGATAGAACAAGCGGGACAAGTATTGGGTCAAGAAGTAGAGATAGAAATACCGTATCAAGCGGAGAGTCTTCCTTCTTATTCTCCTAAAGACCAATTCTCTTTTTCTCTTTTTGGGCGTCGATATAATGTGTTTGTAGAGAGCGTTGAGTACAAAGCAGACAGGAGAGGCTTTGTTGCAAGAATCAAGACATACACGAAGGAAAGGGAGTTGACATTGAAATCATACAGCAAAGAGCTCAGGTTTTTGGCGTTAACACACAGAGAATATAAAGAGTTCCAGAATGAATGGGGGAAGTACAAAAATCTGTTGTTTGTTCCATTGATAAGATTGACAGATGACGAGTTCGGACGATATGCGTGGTCATCAGGCGATATTATTAATTACCTGGGGGTATTGGCGGGGTTTTCACAAGTTCTCAACAACTGTTTTCCGTACTGGGTCAGGCAAATAAGAGTTCCTCAGGGGGTTCCGTTTATTGAAGTGATACTGGATTTGGTTGCCCTTTTTAACCCCCTGATTTTCGGAGATGCGAATACCCTGTACATAATAGACAGAAACGTGCATCCGCTAAGCGGGTCTGTAGAGATAAAATCGGGAAGCCAGGTGAAAGAGTCGTATAATTATGACGTGGCACCATCAAGTATAAAGGTGGAGGGATACGAGGGGGAATTTATACCTGACAGATATCCGATGAAAACGTATGAAAACCAATTCAGGTATGAGACGATAGAGCTTTATGGGTTAACGTTCAAGATACCGAGTTACGGAGAATTAATTGAGGAAACGATTTCCAATATGACATTTCAAGGGTGGGAAAATGATATTCCTACCTGGCAACAAAACTATGAGCTTAGAAAATACAGCCGTGATATATTCGGAGAAAAGGGTCCGCTGGTGTATTTATATAAAGAACGAAAAGTAATTCAAGAGAAAGATGGGACCACATTTGAAATAGATAAAATTGTGGAGCAAGAAGTTCATTATTGGCATTTCACAGAGTACAAATGGGAGACTCCAAGACAGGATTCTCTGTTGCCAGTATCTACGGACTTTACAGCCAATTATCAGCCTGTCATCGTGAAGGTGCAATCTAAATGGTGCTATTATGATAACGGAATATGTGAAACACCCAAGCACTGGACGCCATTGGCAAAAGTGACGTTTGTCTACAAATTTTGGAACGATACCTTGGGATTAGATGTAGGGTTACCAGGACAGCTTATTTGCGAGATTGAAGATTCGTTCGGAGTACTCTTCATACAAGACACGCAATACAACGAAGAAACAAAACAATACCACTACAAGTTCAAGCCCCTAGCATACACCACTGAAGAAGATTATCCTGTAGGCGAGATTAAGGATTTCCTTCCGTTGGTTCCGAACTTAACTGATATTAAAGAACTGTTCGATGCAATTTGGAATCTGACGCCTACTGCTTTTATTGAGCATATAGAGAAAGTGTATAGACCAATAGACGGAGCCGAGGGATATTGGCTGGAGATGGTCAAGAAGCAGATTGATAAAGAGACAGGAGAATGGCGAACGGTTCAATGTGAAACCCAATATGTAAATGAGCCCCTCCGCAGAGTTTCAATAAGACGAAGAAAACAGAATATAGAAATTGAAGAAGATATTGGTTTAAGGGTCGTGAATTCGCCCCCAAGAAGAATCTCTGCGGAGGTTATAGATTGGGTAGATGCGGAGAGGGTTTTACAGTACTGTCGCAAACAGCATAAGCAGGGGAAAATAAGAAGAGAATATGAGTTTCCAATAGTGTTCCCGATAGATGTAGGGTGGCACGTTCAGTTGTCGTCAGTGCAGGCACCAGATGGGACGGTCATACCTGATAGGAGCGAATTCAATGGTTTCATAACAGCGTTTTGTATCGAACGTGATAAGACGGGGGGAAGAACTTTCATAACAGTGGAAGGGGAATGATGTAATGAAAGGCAAGAACATAATATCCTGGTTCATACAGGGAGTGAAACAGAAAGAAAGCAGACCTATTTTGAAGTATAGAGTAAAAAACGGGAGGTATAAAAGAAGAATAGAAATCCCGACATTCAAGTGGCATATAAAAACGGAAATTGAAGAACAATAATCTTAAACGCAGAGGTAGAGAATATGAAATTTTTAGTTGTGGAAGACATCAATAACGAGATTAAGAAGATTGTGTCTGGCTCAACTGATAGTCCCAAATTGCACGGCGTGATAATGGTGGAATATGAGAGGGACAATAATGGAAACATTATAAGGAATAATGACGGCACACCCAGAATTGCAAGCGATATAAATGGTAATCCAAAGATAGGTGTCTTTTTGCCTGAATGGAATCCGACGGCAATAGAGAAAGGTGGAAATGTATTTGGCGCCTGGGTTGCCAGTGGCGGTTCACAAGGTTCTTTGTTTTTGATTATGCCTCACGGACATACAGGACTGTTTGGATATTTGACTGCATTAGGTGGTGACGGAGCATAGAAAAGAATGCTTTTGAAAGACCATAAGACATTCCAATCTGCTGAACCGTATCCGGAGTATCCCTGGATATGGATACCGTCATTGAATCCAAACGGATACATAGACGTAGCGTATCATAACCGATGCGAAAACTGTCTGAAGAAAACAACCTGCAAGGCACTTGGGGAAATAAGGATTTTATCCAACGATGGGAACAATCCGATACCAGACCAGTATCGGTTCTCAGCAAAAGACATAAGAATGCTACAGCGGGCACTGTCCTTCAAGCATTGGGTAGCGTGTGGGCTGGATGGGTTTAATTTTCTATATAGTACTCAAGACCTTGATAATTACGTAAAGTTACTCGGCTCCTGGGAAATACTTGAAGTAATAGGCGCCACTACGCTTAAGCTGAAATATGAAGAGGGCGTTGATACGAACCCCAAAGAGGTTTGCGTCTACTCGTATAGCTACTGGGATTTAGAAGTCACCCCACCAGTAAGACGGTGGGTGCACGTGACAGGCTCAATTGCACCAACAGATAAGGTGAAGTTCTCAGATGACTCTATTATTGCTGACAAAATTGAATGTGAAGTCGCTGATATGGATTTATCAACTCTAGAGAATGGCTATTTCACCATCACGGTAGACCAAGCAGTAACACAAGCTATGTATGCAAAAGACCCACACAAGCGAGACCCTGATGACCCTGAGTATGAAGAACCTGAGTTCAAAGTCTCTCTTTTCAGGTATAGCAGACCTGAGCAATGGATTGAGCCCCGGGACAATGAATGGCTCTATTGCGTTCCACATTTCATAATAGCGCCAGTGGACAGCCTTGATGAATACGGAAGGATAGAATTGAAAAACAAAAAGGGAGAAGATTGTCGGATAGCATTGCCCAAGGCGGGGTCAAGTGAGGAGATAAACGGAAAAACGGTAAAAAAAGGAGCCACGATATGCATCCAGAAACTTACGAACGAGGGATGGATTGATATTACTGAGCAAGTCATTTCCCAGAAACGGATTTGGATAGAGCAGACGGTTTCACCAATTAGTTGGAAAACGACATTGTGGCTTAGAGGATATTTGCCGCCGGACTTCTCGCCCTCAGAGGACTTGCTCTCGGATGCCTCGTTGGTGCGCGTGGATTACTTGCCAGAGGCAACCGACATTGACAAACAGAAAGAGGCTGTTTGTATCGGGAAATGCGCAAATTGTGTGCCTGACTACAATGGCGTCTGTGGAATTGGAGAACAATACAATGGGAAAAAGTATTGGTGCAAAAAATACCAGACAGCGTCTGGATTTTCCAAATTCGTTCCCGGAAGGTGCTATCAGCCGAGCGAGTGCGATGGGTTTGAGGAGGAGAAGCCGTTTCAGCTGTCTGCGAAATTGATTGACCAAGCCAGAATCGGGGCGAATACGTACATCCAGCAGATGTTCCCCGGCGTTTCCCATCATCGGAATTTTTATCTGGGCAGGGCTGATGATGGAGTACCTTCTATTGGGTATCAGTTAGGTTTGAATAGACTGAGTTCAGCGGTGCAGATGTTTGGTAAACGGTCGTGGGTATATGGACAGGGAACATCGCCACAGTATGGGCTTTTTAATGATGGGACAAACGAATTCTACCAAGGGGCATTCATTGATGATAGGACATTCCAGAATATAGAACAGGTTATAATCGACGATACCGGGGGGTATGCAGGTGTCTTGGCTCAAACTGTTTATGGATGGGATATCAGACGAACCAAATATGACCAATTGGCGAACGATGTCTCTGACCCGTATCGTCTGATACGCAATTACTTCAGTCGTGTGCAAAGAGGGGTTCTTCGGGATGATGGGTCGCTGTCGGGCGTCGGGGAGGCGTATGTGCAGAGGTTCATCAGTAAGACTTTCTGGTTGCCCAAGATAGAGAAGGATAAAAATTATTCCCAAATTGATTGCGGAATAGAGTTTGGCTATTGGGTCATAGGGGGCAACACATACAGAATAAAAATCACGCTGAAGGCATTGGCTGGATATTCCAACGACTGGGGTGAGAGCCAGGGTGCAAAGGCATCCGGCTATGTCGCAAGCCTAAGTGAGGAAGAGCCCGATGTTTTCAAGGTAGAATGCAGATTGGGTACACATCGAGCTGCACGCACCGTTCCGGGAATGCCTTCCTATGACGAGACGGTGGAATTCGCCGGAGGTGGCAATATAGTAGAGCCTCCGTTGTGGAAGAAAATCAATTCCTACTACGAGATAGACCGCTACAAGACCATCCATTGCAGGGAACATTTCGCCTGTGAGGGGGACGTGATAGAGTTCAACGTCCCTGACGGGCATCCGTTGTATCAGAAAAGGTTCTGGATACGGGAAACCAAAGCCCACAGCGGAACAAACGAATACACCTCAGGGTTGCCATCAGTGCAGAAGCTAGCATTCTATACCATAGAGGGATTTTATGTTATATCGGTAGAAGATGGCGACAAATTAACTGATATATCGGTCAGACGAGTTGATGGTGAAAATGAGATAGAAATGACACGATACGATATTAGACCTGGGCACCTTGCGTATGATGAGTATTGGTGCGAAAATCTTGGAACGCCTGAAAACCCAGAATACAGAAATATAATTTGCTTTTCGCAAGAGAACGTAGACGATGTTATCAGGATTTATTACAAACTGAACAACTCTCCGAACTGGGAAGATTACATTGAAATAAACGGCTCAACGATACCTTCAGGGACTATAATCTGGTATACCACAGACGAGGATTTTCAGGCAAATCCAGACACAATTGAGGTTTATGACCTTGACGGGAATGCGTTCACGAGGATAACGAATCCGGACGATTTCGCTAAGGACACGTTCTATGTGTTTCAGGACTCGGACAACTATTGGAAAATCATTTTCCATTATGACAACTCGGGTGAGATGGTGGAGATAAAGTGGCAGTCGGACAGCCAGAACTATCCCTGGCAGGACTTGGTCGGGTTGCCACCGTATTATGCTTCGGACGTGATGGTGGGCGGCGTCCCACAGCCTTCGCACCCAATGAGCCGATGGGGAGGCAAGAGGGACGTCCTATATGTGGAGGACGAGAACGACCTGCTGAAGAACCACGGGTCTGGGCTGGTGGACGTGGAGTTCAGGGTATACGCCACCGGAGTCATACATCCTGGGCATTCCCTTGAGGTGATGGTTGCGGATGCGGGGGCAGGGGAGTGGATTGACATTCCCTCCGAGCATTTGCACATAGAGAGGGCAAAGGGGGAAATATATATCTCTGAGGATTGGTACAACGAATGGTAGACAAATGCTTCAAAATAACCGGCAAGATAGCCGACAGGCGACAGATTCCGCCGGCGCGTATCCTGAACGACCTGTTTGACGGCGCGGACGCGCTCAACACGATGCGGGTGAACTTTGGGCAGTCTGAAAATATTGGATATGATGGAAGCTGGATCTTTGGGATTTGGAATCCTGTGTGTTGCGGACAAGGCTATAACCACATTGGCGATTGGTCTCTTGGTCTTAAGCAGAGTTCCATTAATGCGTGGTGGGAAGGTTTTAACGGAGGGTGGAAATGCGGGGATTATGGTGTGGAAGGGAACGAGCTGTTTTTCAATACTCCAGCCAGAGAAATTGGGCAATATTATCTCAATTGCAATGGATGGGAATACTGGGTTGACGAAGATTATCATATTACAGATGAAGGGTTCTTTGCTCCTATTCATCCAGTAGATATTACCAGGATATATGTAGGTGGTTCACTTGGTGCAAGTTATGAAACCTTTGGCGATGCAGGGACTATATTAATGGCAAAAATTCACTGGTTTGATTTGAACAGTTTAAGAAGATTACCCGCAAATACTGTTATTACAAGAG
>JAGHBZ010000168.1 GCA_021160705.1 Candidatus Sumerlaeota bacterium | reverse complement strand
CTCTGAAACCACGAATTGACACGAACTCACACGAATATGGATAAAAAAATTCTTTACCCACAAAGTTATGCAAACACATAGAATAATCGTATTACTAAACCTCTGTGAACTCTGAGTCCTCAGTGGCAAGTTATATGATTTTTTCCTTCTCGCTCAGATTCGTGCTCATTCGTGGTTTCTATTCACGCTCCACTAAAGTTGACAAAATTTAGCCACGGAAGAACAAGGAAACTCACGGAAAAGACTTACTGCTCACCGCTTTCCGCTCGACCGCTAACCGCCTGACCGCTTTCTTCCGTGTCAATCCGTGTGATTTAGTGGCTAATTTCATCTTTTTTCTATTTCGTGTCTCTTCGTGCCCATTCGTGGTTCCTATTCACGAACACCAACTTCGCTAAAATGCGAAAATGAGGTCTGAGAGGCTGTCCGACAATTCAATTTTGGCAAATTATTAACCATCTGGTTCGCAGAAAGACGTTTGAAATTATTAAGGTTACAGAATTAACTATCTGGTTAAATTTTCTCAAATTTCGCATTATCGGACAGCCTCTCTGACCCCACAACTTGTTAACCGATGGTATTCACTCAGATAAGTGCATTGTGATATTTACTGATGTGATTTTATCGTCTTCAACAGATAAAGGGGAAATTGTCTGCTTCTCGTAGGAGGGAGGCGGTGGTGCAACAGCGGTCAAGATATAGTCATCAGCAGGTGCAAGGTTCTCAATCTGATAAGCCCCATTCTCATCAGACAAAGCAGAGCCAGAGGAGTTTGCTTTTACAGAATTAGCAGTGATGTAGACCCATTGAAAAGGGGTGGTGCCATCTTCTTTGAACACGTGCCCTGCAATTTCACCTTTTTGAGTGGTGAGTGGTATGTTAATGTGGAGGGTTCCAGTGGTAGCCACAGGGATATTAATCAGTGAAAAATTTGCATAACCTTCTTTCTCAGCCCTGATACTATATAGTCTAGGCGAAATTCCAGTAAAACTGAAGTTGCCTGTTTGAGTACTTGTTGTAGAGAAAACAGACCTTGTGGTCTGATTAATTAAACGAATGCTAACGTTCTTGAGAGGCGAGCTCGTTTTCTTATCATATACATACCCGCTAAAATCCAGCGGGGTTGGACTTAAGATTATTTCTACATCGCGGTGTTCATTATCCTGGAGAAAAATGCCGAGTTCAGCGTGAGAATAGCCGGGTTTGGTTGAAATTAGTATATAGGGACCCGCTGTCAAACCACTAAATACAAACTCACCATTCCCATCGGAGAATACGTGTTTCTCAAGTCCTGTTTTTGGTTCTTGCAAGTGAATCTCAGCAGCAGGGATGGGTGAGTTATCTGGCTCTTTAACTTTAACTCGCAAACTGCTGTTACCGGTGGTCAATTCTACAGATAGCGGAGTGTTCGCATCCGTCAGCTCAACTTCTTTCTCCTCAATTGTATATTCCTGGTTTCTTGCATATAACCTGTAAGTCCCGAATGGCAGATAATTCAACGTAATAGTCGTGGGAGTATCGATTTTATGAAAGGAGTGAATCTTATATTCATTGTCAATTTTTGAGAGTATCTCCAGTTGAGTATCAGGGAAAGGGCAACGGATATGCAGGGTTCCGGGATATGCGTGAAAATCCACAGTGGCGGTAGGAGAATCTCTGGTGAGAGTTACCTCTTTTTCCGGAAAACAATCATACATTATGTCAGTTTTAGAGACCTTAATTTTATACTCGCCTAATTTCATCCCTTTAATTGAATAAGAACCCCCTGCATTCGGTATTGCACCGTAACAGTCTTTGGAGTCTTTCTTTAGAGCTGTAATTGTTATGTGATTGAGGTCCTGAGCATATATCTTGCCGTTTATCTCTCCAATATGCTGTATGGTGTGAGTAATAAAAATGTGAGGATTCTCTGGGGTTAATTCGACAATTTTGGGTTGGTAGGTCTCATCAGCAATTAGCTCGATAATGTATACCTTATAACTACTATAAGGGATGAAATCAAATGAGAAAGTCCCCTCTTGTGTTGTGATTTCTGGAATAATAAAAATTGAAGGGTCATTCAAAGGATATAATGCTATTGAAGTATTTGGTATTGGATTATTATCAATATCCACGACTTTTCCACTTATAGTAGTATCTGGTACTACAAAGTCTACACTTACTATTTGGTCCTCATTAATTTGAACCTCACGTGGAGGGAACACATAATTTCCTGTTTTTCCTCTGATTTTATCTACAACGTAACTAATAGAAATATCAAAAGAACCAGGATATAATTTTAATGAGTATTCCCCATTATTTTTAGTATAATTACTATTGACTAAATTGCCGGTATTTTTATCAAAAGCCTCAACGGATGCAGTAGTCAGAGGGTCGCCGGTATCAAACTTTACCGTTCCTTTTACCATCCCACATACGGCTTTGAACGAGACATTGACCACCACACTAACAGAGCCACCCGGTATTTCAACAGTCTGTGTGGGAGGTGATATGGGGAAGAACTCATTAGTTGCAGAGATTGTGTACGTCATAGGGTGTTGTGGGTCGCTACTGGTGGGCACGTAAAATGAACAAACACCCTTAGACCGTGTGACACACTTGTTATTATACCCCACACCTCCTATCGTAACAGTTGTACCCGAGACAGGGTCTCCAAAAGAGTCTTTTACCCAGACTTCTATTAAATTCGTTGCCAGGGTATTGCTCGCAAGGAGAAGGAGAATAAGTATACCTACAATAGTCTCAAAACGTCTCATTATATATTACCTCCCTTCGCATTTAGCCAGTTCATCTCGTAACCTCGCTCGTTCGTCTCTTAAACCACTTAATTCCTCCTGAGCCCGGGCAAGTTTGGCTAATTTTGTATCATACTCGTGTTCCGCCTTGCAATTCGTTCTTGGACATCTGAAATCTCCGGGTACAGATTTTCAAGCTCGTCCTGCAGTTGCTTTATGATTTACTTATGCATATCAATTCGTTGTTCGAGCAATTTAAGCTGGTGATATAAATCTGAAATGTTTCAGGGAAAGTGAGAACAAAATCACGGGATAGCAATATAATAGAAGATAGAAGGTACCATTATTAAGTAATTACCGTTTTAGAAATGAAAGATATATTCAAATTTTTCTCAATACACCAGTGCAGCGTATAAGATTTCGATGCTTGTCATTGAATTTGCCGGAGGCAGATTTAGAATGCCTCACTTCTCAGACCGATTGTGAGTTCAATGCGGCTGGCGTTTCTGGAGGAACTGCTGAAACTCCTGCTGATATTTATCCCAGGATTGGGACTGTCGTTGTCGGGTATATGCTTCGGTTTTTCCCTGCAATCTATCTTTAATCCAGATGTCCATCCGTTCCTGAAACGCACGAGTAAATATCTCCTCCACTTTTTTTCGTTCAGAGGGCGTAAATTTATATTTAATTGCCAGACCCCGGACGTAGTTTTTTGCACGTTTTCTGCTTTCTTCAATAGAGGCAAGGTTTGTTTTGACCAATAATTTTTGCACTTCTTTACCTTGAGCGCGTATTATCATCCTGCGTGCAACCGTGAACACAACGATTATGAGTATAATAGCGAACATAGAGACAAGATAAAACTTCCAGTCGAACTCGTATTTCTTTAGCAGTTTCATCTCCGATACATATCTTCCTTTATCGGATATATACGAAATTTGAGGTAATTCATTATATACAACTTGACTCATCGTATCAAT
>JAGHBZ010000464.1 GCA_021160705.1 Candidatus Sumerlaeota bacterium | reverse complement strand
GCTTACAACAGAGTAAATGATGAACTTTAGTGGAATTGAAGTGTGTTTCCTGAAGTTCTTCCAGGTGGGTGCGTGGGTAAAGATTATTATCTCCTGGCTTCCTGGTTTCCTTATTAGGAAAAGAGTATCAATAAGGAATCCAGGGGACCAGGATAACCCAGAAATGGTAAGAGTGTTCGCTTTAATTAGAGAAGAAGATTAATCCTACGATGTGCTTACAACAGAGTAAATGATGAACTTTAGTGGAATTGAGGTTTGTTCCTGAAGTTCTTCCAGGTGGGTGCGTGGGTAAAGGTTGTTATCTCCTGGCTTCCTGGTTTCCTTATAGAAAAAAGAGTATCAATAAGGAATCCAGGAGACCAGGATAACCCTGAAAAATAGTGAGAGTTTTCGCTTCTATCATAAAGGGAAAACTGATACTACGATATGCTTACCACGAAGTAAATCAAAACCAAAAGGATGATAAGCCTATGAAAAACCACAACAAACCTAAACCACAGGATGATACTACTCCAGAGAGGGAGATAAGTTCTTAAACCTTTATTTTTTGTTCATAATGTATTCGTGGATAGCGCGGGCAGACTTCTTACCAGCTCCCATAGCCAGAATAACGGTGGCAGAACCAGTGACAATATCACCACCAGCATAGACACCCGGTTTTGAAGTGGCGCCGGTCTCCGGGTCAGCATCAATGTATCCCCATTTGTTTAATTTAATATCCGGTGCTTTCTGAAACAGGAGACGATTGGCATTTGTGCCAATTGCGTGGATGACCATATCCACTTCCATAATGAACTCAGAGCCTTTGATAGGCACAGGACGGCGTCGACCACTCTCGTCTGGCTCGCCGAGTTCCATTCGGATACACTCCATCGCCTTGACCCAGCCACGCTCGTCGCCGATAAATCTCACTGGTGCCATAAGCCAGTTGAAGATTACCCCCTCCTCTTCGCCACGTTCTAACTCCTCAATTCGTGCAGGTGCCTCCTTGCGAGTGCGACGATAAACGATATGAACCTCTCTGGCGCCCAGCCGAATAGATGTGCGTGCTGCATCCATTGCGGTATTACCTGCACCCAGCACTGCTACTTTATTGCCAATAAATGCCGGGGTATCCGAGCGGGGGAATTCATAAGCCTTCATCAGATTTACTCGGGTGAGAAATTCGTTGGCAGAAAATATCCCACAGAGGTTCTCGCCCGGAATGTTCAGAAACCTCGGCAGTCCTGCACCAATGCCAATAAATACCGCATCGTAGCCCATATCAAAGAGTTCATCTACAGTGAATGTGAGCCCGATGACGTGATTGGTTTTTACCTCCACGCCCATACTTTTGAGATAATCAATCTCAGCGGCTACAATATCTTTTGGCAGACGGAATTCAGGAATGCCATAGACCAGCACACCACCGGGCAGATGCAGTGCCTCAAAGATAGTGACCTGATGTCCCATCTTAGCCAGTTCCCCGGCACAGGTCAGTCCTGCTGGTCCTGAGCCAACGATGGCGACTTTCTTGCCTGTGGGTGGTGGTATCTCTGGCTTTGTCACTGCACTATGTTCGCGTTCGTAGTCAGCAACAAATCGCTCAAGCCTCCCAATTGCCACTGGCTCGCCTTTAATCCCAAGCACACAGGTCTTCTCACACTGGTCCTCCTGTGGACAGACCCTGCCACAAATTGCCGGAAGCGAGTTTTGTTCTTTAATCTTCCTCGCCGCCTCAATAAATTTACCTTCTTTTATTAACTGGATGAACCCGGGAATATCAATTTCTACCGGACACCCCTCCACACACTTAGGTTTTGTACACATAATACACCGAGACGCCTCCAGAATAGCCTGTTCCGGAGAATATCCCAGTGGGACTTCTTTAAAAGTAGTTCGCCGTTCCTCCAGTGGTCTTTGAGGCATTGGTTGGCGTGGTATTTTTTCTTTTTTTTCCTTTTTTCCTTTTTGTTGTTCTGCCATCATTCCTACCCTGACGAATTTTTTGGACGCTATTGCTCAATCCTAAATGAAAAGTGCGAATTGAAAAATACAAAAAATGAAAGAAAGAATAGTTTTAAAATTTGCATTTTAGCTTTTTCGTTTTCTCCTAATGTCTGGACATTTCTTTACGTTTCTCCAGATATGCCTTATAAGCCAGTTCCTCCTGCTTGCGATACATTGCCAGGCGTTTCATCATCTCGTCGAAGTTTACCTGATGACCGTCAAATTCAGGTCCATCCACACAGACAAATTTAGTCTTATCACCTACGGAGACCCGACACGCACCACACATCCCTGTGCCATCAACCATTATGGTATTCAGGCTGACGTATGTCTTGATACCATAAGGACGTGTTATATCGCAGATGACCTTCATCATTATTGGCGGTCCAATGGTGATGCAGAAATCAAACTCTCTGCCATCCTTTAGCAAATGCTGGAGCACGTGAGAGACAAATCCTTTCTCGCCATAGGAGCCATCATCAGTACAGATGAAGACCTTATCACTGACCGAACGCATTTCGTTTTCCATAATGACAAACTCTTTTGAGCGACCACCAAGAATGCTTACCACATAATTGCCGGCTTTCTTAAGTTCCTTTACAATCGGATAAAGAGGCGCAATGCCCACTCCACCACCAATTGCCAGAGTGGTACCGAACTTCTCTATATGAGTGGGTCTGCCCAGGGGTCCCACCACATCATAAATTTCGTCGCCAACCTCCAGGTCATTGAGCATAGCTGTGGTCTTGCCAACCTCCTGCGAGACTAACATAACAGTGCCTTTTTCCGGGTCAGTTGCTGGAATGCTCAGGGGTATACGTTCGCCATCCTTATGCACACGAAGAATAAGAAATTGTCCGGGCTTTGTCTGTCTGGCTATGGTCGGAGATTCAATAATAAATTTCATCACTTTGGGTGCCAGCTCTTCCTTATACAGAATTCTTGCTCCCATTTCTTTCTCCCTGATATTTATTTTTTTTCTATTGAACCTTCTCGGTTTTGCGTAAATGCAATTGATTATCTCTCGCAATGGAATTTTCTCAATCTACCAGTTTTGGTAGAGACTTCTTCGCACAACAACCAAATCCGCAGACGCTTCTCCTGATTCCTCCGAGATAAATTTTTCGGTCCTCCCGGGGCAAACCACGCTCACTTATCTGCTCAGATAGACCACTCCCGTTTTTCATCTACTCATTTTTTATTGCGCAATACTAATCTCGCCATTACGCTTTTTTATTATAGCGAAACTATTATTCAAAGAAGAAAAAAATTATGGAAATCATAAAAGTTGAGTTTTTCCCTGTAAAGCTTAAATTGCGTGTTCCGTCAATTGTGGCTTATGGTGGCGGTGACGAAGTAGAAAATATCGTGGTTAAACTAACTACGGCTGATGGGAAAACTGGCTGGGGAAATTGTGCCCCTGACGCTTACGTCACCGGTGAACACCCGGACAGGATTCAGCAACTTATTCAGAGCAATGAAATATCAAGTCTATTTAAAGGGAAAGATATTTATTCTATTTCAGTACTCGAGCAACTTCTGCTGAGGGAACTCTCTGAGTTCCCTTCTATCAGGGCAGGTATCAGTATTGCGCTCTGGGATACACTGGCAAAGTGCCTGGGGCTTCCGCTTCTTACTCTACTGGGTAGGGCTCGCTACTCTATTCCAACCTCCATTACCATTCCTTTGCTTCCTCTGAGTGAGATTAAAGACCTCGCTCTGGAGTATAAGGAGCAGGGGTTTCAGTACCCGAAGATTAAACTCGGTGGAGACATTGACTCAGACCTTCAACGTATTCACATAGTGAGGGAGGTGTTTGGCAGAGAGATACCCATCCGTCTGGACGCCAATCAATCCTATAGTGCGGAAAAAGCGCTCGAACTCCTGAGCCAGCTTCAGGAGCACAAAATCTCAATAGAGTTCTTCGAGCAACCTACACCCGCACAACTTGTGTATTCATTGAAGCAGGTAACTACTCTCTCCCCGGGTGTCCCAATTATGGCTGATGAAAGTGCTCTTAATTGCAAAGATATATTGTATCTTGCCCAACTAGGTGCGGCTAATCTCTTTAATATAAAACTAATGAAGTGTGGTGGGGTTGAGTCAGCCAGGCGTGCCAATTATGTTGCTCAGTGTATGGAGAGTCCAACAATGATGGGGTGTATGGATGAGTCCGTGGTCTCCGTCGCCTCTGCACTCGCGGTGTGTCTGAGCAACGAAAATTTTCAGTTCGCTGACCTGGATGGACACTTTGAATTTGAAAACGATGTGGCTACTGGCGGTGTGCGGCTGGAGAACGGGATGCTTTATCCTGTGGATGCACCCGGGCTCGGGCTTCAGGTGAATCTCTGAACACCACCCACATAAATAACGAAAACATTATGATAAAAATCAGCAACAATGTCTCAAAGTCGTTAGACAGTCACAGACCAGTTGTAGCGCTTGAGAGTGCGGTAATTTCATTCGGGCTACCACCACCACATAATTATGAGTCAGCCATAACCTGTCAGAAGATTATCACCGAGCAGGACGTGAGCCCTGCAACCGTAGGCATACTTAATGGTACTCTCCACATTGGACTCACCGACGAAGAGATACGATTGCTGGCGAGCTCCCCGGAGTGCATAAAGACAAATCTCTCTAATATGGCAGTAGTAATAGCGCAAAAAAACATCGGTGCTACCACGGTCTCAGCCACAATGTTCGCAGCTCATAAAGTCGGGATAAAAGTATTCTGTACTGGCGGGATTGGTGGTGTCCATCCGGGTTTTGGCTCACGCCTGGACATCTCCAGCGACCTGATGGCACTTGCTCAATTCCCCTTGGTTGTGGTATGTGCCGGACCAAAATCATTGCTCGATATTCCATCTACCAGAGAATCACTTGAGTCTCTGGGTATACCTGTCATTGGTTATCGGACGCGCTATCTTCCAGCCTTTTATCTTCACTCCACTGAGCTTATGGTTGACGCAGTTGCTTACTCACCCAGAGAAGTCGTTGAGATTGCTCAACTGCACTGGCGGTTGGGACGTAGCTCAGCTGTACTTGTATGCCAGCCTTTACCAGAGGAACTTGCGCTTGCGGAAGATATCCTTATTCCGGCTATTGAGGAGGCGGAGAGAGCTGCTGCCGAGCAAAAGATAAGCGAACGTCATCGCACTCCGTTTATTTTAAACCGTCTGGCAGAACTTACCGAAGGAGCCACGCTCAGGGCAAATATCGCACTTCTGGAGAACAATGCACGTCTTTCTGCTGAAATCGCACTCACTGCCACGGCAATCTTTACAAATACAAATACAGATGATTGAAACCAAATTCCTGACTCTTTCTGAGGAAAGTTGTGGGGTCAGAGAGGCTGTTCGATAATGCGAAATTTGAGAAAATTTAACTAGACAGTTAATTCTGTAACACTAATAATTTCAGGTATCTTTCTGTGAACCAGATGGTTAATAATTTGCTAAAAATTGAATTGTCGGACAGCCTCTCAGACCTCATTTTCGCATTTTAGCGTGGTTGGTGTTCGTGAATAGAAACCACGAACGGGCACGAATCTGAGCAAGAAGGGAAAAATCATAGACTTGCCACTGAGGACTCAGAGTTCACAGAGGTTATAATGCAACCCTTTTCGCACCGCTAAAAAGCCATTTCCTTCTCTTCAGCAGGAATATTACATAT
>JAGHBZ010000286.1 GCA_021160705.1 Candidatus Sumerlaeota bacterium | reverse complement strand
GTCCAGACGATATGGACATTTTCGGCTGAATCAAATGCAATATCCGGCTGTTCACCGTCCTGGATACCAGACGAAATCAGGATAAGTCCCGAGGCTTGGACACTAGTGGTAAGTGTGGTTGAGGTATTATACTCAGGGTTACCGGGAATGAAGGCGTGCACTATTGTGGAGTCGCTGAATCCAAAGGGCGCATCAAAGGGTATATCTACCTGAACGGTAAAGTCGGCTTTCTCTCCATCTCCGAGAATGAAAGTATTCTGAGATAAAGAGGCGGGAAATTTCCCGGTCGTGAGCGATACATTAATCGTCCGGGTTGTACCGGTATTATTGTAAAGCGATTCATTGTAAATTACTGAAGTCGAAGGTTCACCAGACTGGTTCTGGCTACTCGGAACGAGTAAGAGACCAGGAATATATGTTGAAAATAAGATTGCTTTACCCGGATACAGTCCACCGGTTTGCCGGTAATGAAATGTCAGTCCTATTGTGCCGTCAGAGTTTTCTATCCCGACCATACTATTCCTGCCATTATCCGGTGCAACATCCAGATATTGACAGAGTATATCGCCACTTTCCTGATACAGAATAATCTCAAAATCTACACCACCACCGTGACTATAATAAGGGACGTCTTTATATTGCACAATCAGGCGCTGTGTTGGCGAGGTGCCTTCAGTAGTATAATAAATAGCCCCACCCCTGGATGGGTTGAGGTCGCAATCTAAGCCCGCTATAACATCATTTGGGGTAGTAGGGTCTGGTAATTCCCCTAAACGTATTCTGCGCATATTGGTGGATGTGAAGCCAATATACCCATTACTACTGATATAAAATTGAGTATATGTGTTCCCATAATAACTAAAAGGAAACCCGATAGGGAACGGACCGTCATAGTCGTCATCACCCAAATCCACGAGGGTTGCGGATGTGCTAATGTCAGCCCAGTTGTATGTGGGCCCAGCCGGCTCAGTTTCATCTATTCCCCAGTAGCCGAATGCGTCTGGACCTATAATCTTTGCTGTTGTACTTCCTGCCATACCGAGCATTACTAAACAAACGATAACTAAAAGGCTCCTTTTCATTTTTCTACCTCCTGTTTGTTACAGTCTTAATTCTAATAAACCAATCCATTGTTATATAACGAAAAACAGTTTAAGATAGTTTTTTAGTGAAAAAATAGACCCCTGTCAAATTAATTTTAAGAGAACTTTTATTTTTTTTACCGTGCTACTCCAGGAGGACTCCTTCGCTATCTCCAATCCCTGAACCACACGGGGTTGGGCTATACTCGGATTCACCGCAGAGTTCAACGCATTAACAAACTCTTTCTCCGTGTTCGCAATAAATACTATATCCTTATAAAAACGCATAATATCAGGAATGGGCACGCTGACCACTGGCTTACCAGCAGCAAAATACTCAAGTACCTTTGTAGGGTTGATATGAAGTGTCAGACGGCCAAGGACAAACGGAATAAGGCATACATCAAAACCACGCGCATATTGAGGTAACTCACTATAATGTCGGCTCCCTAGGAAAAAAACATTCTTCATTTTACGATTTTCCAATTCTTTAACTTTATCACCGACCACAGGACCAATAAAAACGAATGCCCACTCAGGGAGCTCGCGTGCAACCTGCTGGATTAGAGCTGTATCAAGTCGCATATCCACCACACCATAATAGCCTGCGACGTACCGAAATTGTCTTTTTATCTCGGCGAGTTCCTGTGGTAGTGCACCTTGGGTGCCGTGTTCTTGAGCAAAATGAAAATGAGCAAAATCTACCGCTGATAAAATGCACTCTATCTGACCCTTCTCCACCATTGGCTTTTTTGTCTCGTAAAGGGCGTATGTGCCAGCAATGACCACGTCTGCTCGTCCAAGCAACTCCTTCTCCTCGTCAGCCACTCCGGGTGGCGACCACGGAAATCCTGTATACTCATCCATTATGTCATAGACCAGAAGGTCATACTCCACCAGGTCAATGATACGTACCTGGTGTGGGTCATAGAGCCAGAGGATTTTTCGTGCATTAGAATGAAGAGAGGCGAATTTATTCAGTGCTTGTGCAAGATGTCGGATATTGTACCACCGAATGAGCGGTAGACGCTCACCATTTAACAGGATAATTTCACGGACAGTGAGGTTTCGTGCTGGCATAAGGTAACGACCTCGCAGGTATTCCCCGCGCCTTGCCCAGGCATCACGGAAATAACGGGTGGCAATATAGTAACTCGGATACTCATCACCTAACAGACGAAAAATATGATGTGGGCGTTGCCATACTCCACCCCAGCTATGTGGGCTTTCTACCAGAAATATGGTCTGCTCCCCTGCCATTGTGGTTCCTTGATTAACATCGTTCTGAACTATCCTCTTTATCCTACATATATACGACTCAAATCAAACATTTCTTTGTAAAGAGATATAGCTTGTTTGCGCAATCCTGTATCTTTCAATTTCAATTTAAAGCCAATATACCGAACAATAATAAAAACAAGACGTTTGTGCTGAACTACTCTTTCTGAACCTCAATAGTAACGAACCAGCACAGGCTCTTAAATGGTGGAAATAGAGAAAACATCAGGGTGTCAATCGTGTTGAGAATTCTCATCGTGAGTTTAAATAAGAAATAACTTTTCACCCCGAATTGCCAGATAAAGGCTAAAAAACCCAGCAGATACATATATTTTACCTGCCTCTGCGGGAATACCTGCTCTATTGTTCTGACAGAGTTGCGGTCAAAGTATCTGGTAAGCTTTTGCCATTCCCTGGGAGCAAAAAATCGCCGGTATACTTTGACCAGTGGGTTTCCAGTTGTCGGCTCAACAAAATAACCCCTACCACCCGGCTTTAAGACACGACGTATCTGGCTTAATGTCTGAAGCAGTTCTGTATGAATAAGTACGGCTTTAGTCTGGACTATGTCAATACAATCATCTTTTAAGCAAATCTCTTCAGCGGTAGTACACACCAGTGAAATCTTATCCACAAGTCCGAGGCGTTGTACAATCTTTCTCAGGAAACGCAGACGCTCCAGCGATATGTCAGCCACCACCACGTGAGCACCTTTTCGAGCAAGGATTACACAGTTCATACTCAGCCCACCACCAAGGTCAACTATCCATTTGCCGTCAATGTTCCCCATCTTTTGATATACCCAGAGCTGGTCAGGGGTGCGCCAGAAACCTATCTCTTGCTCCACATCAACCCGCTCAGGGTCTACTGATTCGCCGAGGTTTTGAATATCTAAATTACTATCCCAGTAATCCTGTTGATGTGTAGAATGGCTCATAAAAGATTGACCGAATCATTAAGTCCAGATTAAGATAATTCAATTCGTGCGCATAGTTAAATTACTCAACTTTTGTATATTTTTAAATAATTGGCGTCTTTTTGAAACTACTTTTTTCACTCCATAAGAGTGGATAATGAGACTATGAGGCTCTCAAAGATAGTGCCAGATAATTCGTAGAATCTCCCATAGTCCGAATAAGTTATAAAACACAATTGATATAATGATGAACAGAAAAGATAAAGAAAAAATCATTAAGAAAGTTAGGAATGCTGGGATTGTTGGGGCAGGTGGCGCAGGGTTTCCTACCTATGTAAAGCTTTCAGCAACCGCTGAATACCTGCTGATAAATGGTGCGGAATGTGAACCACTGCTTGCCGTTGACCAGATTTTAATGCAGAAATACGCCAATGAACTGGTTGAGACTGCGGATTTACTTAAGAAGGTTGTCGGAGCAAAAGAGGTCATCTTCTGTATCAAGAAGAAATACACCTCTGCTGTCCAGCAGATAAAAAAGGCATCTGATAAATATAAAACTGTTCGCCTGCATTTGCTTGAAGATACCTATCCAGCAGGCGACGAGCAGGTTCTGGTTTATGAAGTTCTGGGACGAATCGTTCCTGAAGCCGGTATCCCGCTCAACGTAGGTGCGGTGGTGATGAATGTTGAGACATTACTCAATGTACATTTTGTATTAACAGAGAATAAACCCCTGACCCATACCTATTTTACTCTTAATGGCGACATACCTGAACCAGTGACCGTAAGGGTTGCTGTGGGAACTCCTATCCGAGAAATAGTAAAGGTATACGGGAATGGCATAGATGAAGCAAATTATCTCCTTTTAGAGGGCGGACCAATAATGGGAAAAGTGGTGGAGAACTGGGATGCTCCTGTGGTCAAGACAACCAAGGGGCTTATCGTTCTGCCACGAACCAGTTATCTGGCAATGCGCTACACAAATCTACGTAGAGAGATAACTAAAAACATTGTCTCAATTTGTTGCGAATGCAAGGAATGTACGGAGTTATGCCCACGATATTTGCTTGGACATAGCATTGAACCGCATCGTCTGATGATAGCTGCTGCACAAGGGCTCAGTCGGGACAACCCCATTTTTCGCACTGCTCAGTTTTGCTGTGAGTGTGGTATCTGTGAGCTTTATGCTTGTTTTATGAACTTATCGCCAAGAAGCCTTAATGTGCAAATCAAAAAAGACCTTGCTTGCCAGCATATAAAGCCTGAACCATTAAAAAAAGTATTTGCCTCACATCCCCTGAGAAAAGAGCGTATGCTTCCTACACGGCGTATCAAAGCACGATTGGAGCTCTCCCGCTATGAGCGTGGATGTAAATTTGTAGAGAAGCCGGACCTGAAGACGAAGGTGTATCATCTCCTACTTAGCCAACACATTGGCACTCCCTGTACCCCACAGGTCAAGCCTGGCGATAAGATAAAAGAGGGACAAATCATTGCTGACGTTGATAAAGAATCGCTGGGTGTTCCCCTGCACTCCCCGGTTGCAGGCGTGGTCACGCACGTGGATAATGAAAAAATAATTATCCAGAAAACCTGAAAAGGATAATTAAATGTCTGAGAATAGAACCGCTGAGAATGTCTATCTTAGTATTGTAATCCCTGCATACAACGAAGAGAAACGCATCAGCACAACACTAAAGAGAATCCGAGATTTCCTGGCAACACAGCCATATTCCGCAGAAATAATTCTGGTGGATGATGGCTCAACAGATAAAACCATCCAGGTCGCAACGGCACTTAACATTGAATCTCTGAAAATCGTCAAGAACGAGCGGAATCTGGGAAAAGGCGCAGCCACCAGAAATGGCATTCTCTCTGCCAGAGGCGAGCTAATCCTATTCAGCGACGCTGACCTCAGTACCCCTATTGAAGAAGTCAATAAACTAATCCAGGCTATAAACGAAGGGTATGATGTGGCTATCGGTTCTCGCGCATTACCTGAGTCGGAGATTATTATACATCAGCCTTTTTATCGTGAAACTATGGGCAGGGTGTTTAATCTATTCGTCCGAATGCTCGTTCTTAAAGGCATTAAAGACTCCCAGTGCGGATTCAAGCTATTTCGTGCAGAGGTCGCTAAAAAGGTCTTTGCCGAACAACAACTAAGTGGATTTGCCTTTGATGTGGAAATACTACTGTTAGCCCGCCGCGCTGGCTATCGGATAAAAGAAGTGCCTGTAAAATGGATAAATTCGCCTGCTTCACGAGTAAGCCCGACCAGAGATGCTATCAAGATGTTTACTGATTTGATAAAACTCCGTCGCCTATATAAAAAACGATATTGAGGCGACGTCTCGGCTTTACCAGAGAGGCATTTCAGAATGACTACCACCAAGTGATTTTCGGATACCCGAAACCCCGGACCGAATCTCAAATCTGAGACTATGAAGTGCACGAATTAGACAATATTTGAAACACTTGTCAAAATCTTCACATTCATAACATTTCTTTCGTTCTTCAGGTTCAGGCGCTATTCCCTCAGGTCCAAATGCCATCTGCATCCCGAAACATTCCTTCATTGGTCTCATCTCCAATTTTTTCTGTCTTTAGTTTCTTTTTTAGCTATCAACTCATATAATTTCTTTATATAATGATTTAGCACACAATAGATTTCAAGCGGAAATGAAAATCAATGGCATTACCTTCTAAAGAGTTAAGCCCAGACGTAGTATTCGTACTGCGTAAAGCACGGTGGGGTATTAAAAAGAAATCTGCTGAATCCCTCCAGCCTGTGTTGGATACTGTAGTAGACAATGGCTGGGTGACTTTGAAAAGAACTCTCTGGGGAAAAGAACAATTCCGACTCACTTCTAAAGGGAAACGTCTACTTACGAGTCTAAAACATTCACCTAATCCAGTGCTTAATGGAATTGCTCAGGGGTTCTGCGACCATTTGAGTTATCGGATGTTCAAGTCAATGCAGTTCACCGGTGCACTACAAAGCTATATAGAAGCACAGCGTAATCTTCACCGGCTGATTCTTATGCATTTTTTCTGGAATAGATAGTCCTGCTTAATTGCCTTTTTCTTCCCAACCCATTCACTTCTTCAATTTGAATATTGACACCTCCCTCGCATAATAATAGTATCTCCACCATCTATTCTCTCAACAATTATAATATATGACATAATCAGCAAAGAATGTTTGACCCTTTACTTATCAAACTTTCTAGGATATTTGGAGGCAGACATTTTTTAGCCTGCGATTACTTCAATAACAATGTGAGGTGAACAAATATGGTGCTACAAGATGAACGACAAAGAGAGCCAAAGTATTTTATAGAACTGGAAGAGCAGTTCGGAGCAAGAAACTATCATCCCCTTGATGTGGTGCTCACACGAGGCAAAGGAATATGGGTCTGGGATGTTGAGGGAAACAAGTATCTTGACTTTCTGTCGTCTTATTCGGCAGTTAACCAGGGGCATTGTCATCCAAAGATTGTACAAACTTTAATTGAGCAGGCACAACGCCTGACCCTGGTATCACGTGCTTTTCGCAATGACCAGCTCGGGTTATTCTATAAAGAGCTCTGCGAACTCACAAACTCGCATATGGTCCTGCCAATGAACAGTGGCGCTGAAGCCGTGGAATCGGCAATTAAGGCAGTTCGTAAGTGGGGCTACACGGTCAAAGGTGTACCAAGAGGTCAGGCAGAAATCATCGTCTGCGAAAATAATTTCCACGGCAGAACCCTGACCATCGTTGGGTTCAGCACTGAAAAACAATATAGAGACGGCTATGAACCTTTTACTCCAGGGTTTAAAATCATTCCGTTCGGCGATGCGGATGCACTGGAGAATGCAATTACCCCTAACACAGTGGCGTTTCTCGTCGAGCCAATCCAGGGCGAAGGAGGTATCATCGTACCGCCAGAGGGGTATCTCCGCCGTGTGCGCGAGATTTGCAACAGACATAATATTATGCTGATTACCGACGAAATCCAGACCGGGCTTGGACGAACCGGGAAATTACTGGCTGAAGAACACGAAGGCATTGAAGCCGACGTAACACTTATTGGCAAAGCACTTTCCGGTGGCGTGTATCCTATCTCCGCTGTTCTCTCCAATAAAGAGGTTCTGGGTGTATTCCATCCTGGCGACCATGGTAGCACTTATGGCGGTAATCCGCTTGGCTGTGCAGTTGCACGTACCGCAATTAAAGTCCTTATTGAAGAGAAGATGATTGAGAATGCCGCTGAGCTAGGACCTTATTTTATGGAACAGCTCGCTCGAATTGACAGCCCCTATGTCAAAGAGGTTCGGGGTAAAGGGCTGATGATTGGTGTAGAACTCGCGGAGGATGCAGGTGGTGCTCGCAAGTTTTGCCTGAAACTTAAAGACAAAGGACTGCTTTGCAAAGAGACACGTGAAAACGTGATTCGTTTCGCTCCTCCTCTTATCATTACAAAAGAAGAAATTGATTGGGCACTTGAACGAATTGAATCAGTCCTGACCGGTGGCTAAAGACCCGTAAATTCGTTTGGTATTCAGACCATTCCCTGCAGTCTCCGCCAGATGGCTTTTTGTCTTCTGCTACTCAATTCTTCTTGACCTATCTCCTTTGTTTTTCATATGCTTATATGTATAAACTACCAGTGAAAATCTCTGCTTGTATTTATTGTGGAAGTGAAAACAGAAAAAGGTATCGCCTGTAATCCATATAATTTTAATAGTTATGCCTGCCTGTTTTAAGGAGGTTTGTATGTCGAACGCAAAAGAGAAAATGACCGAGGTCATACGGTCGCAACCAGATGATGCTAGCTATGAAGAAATTATGCGAGAACTCGCTTTCGAACGTATGATTCAGAGGGGTTTAGAGGACTCCCGGAAAGGGAGAGTAATTTCGAATGAAGAAATGGAACGTCGGATAAGAAGATGGCAGAAATAAGATGGACCGAGGAAGCGTATCGTTGGCTTCGCGACATCTATGATTATATATCTGCGGATAATCCAATTGCAGCGCAGAAGGTTATTTCGGGAATATACGAAAAAGCGCAGAGTCTTAGCCAATTTCCTGAGATAGGGTACAGATATCGTGAAGAGGAAGACGGTGAAATCCGTATATTGTTATACGGTCATTATAGAATTGCTTACCAAATCAGGTCAACTTCAAGCATTGTCATTTTAGGGGTATTTCATAGTGCTTTAGACATTGATAGATACTTACCGTAATGAATAGACATAACTCTCTCCAGCGTGACTGCTATTTTGCTACGCTTCATAACGATAAGTAGGGTTGTGCGTTATCTGCACAAAATCATTGTTGGAGAACATCCAGTAGGAAGATGTAGCCTATCCACAGAGATTAACAACATTTCCTAATTGATATTATACTTTCGTCGGGTCAATTCTCGCTAAAAAAACCAGAACGGAACAAATTCCATTTGTTTAATTTTAAAAGGGGAAATATTATTAGTGGTTCATTGCCCAGGCTGGGAATTGCGAGATGTCAATATTCAGCACTGCGGTAGCAAAGAAATACACTCCCAGCGTGATAAGAACTACCCCAAACAGGTTAAGGATTATTCCTACTTTCGCCATCTGTGAGATAGTAAGTCGTTGCGTGCCGAATATTATTGCGTTAGGTGGCGTAGCGACAGGAAGCATAAACGCACAGGAGGCAGAAAGTGTCGCAGGTATCATTAGCAGAAGCGGATGCAGGTGAATTGCGGTGCTTACCGAACCAAGAATCGGAAGCGCCATCTCGGTGGTTGCTGTGTTTGAGGTGAGCTCAGTCAGAAAAG
>JAGHBZ010000265.1 GCA_021160705.1 Candidatus Sumerlaeota bacterium | reverse complement strand
GTATAATATCTGGCATCAGCTGGCAAAGTCAAATATACCATCAGCAGATAACATACTATCCAGGGGAAGTTGAAGCGAAATATTCTACTCTTAACTCCTCCTTTAATGAGAAAAAGTATCCAGCCAATAAGAGTTATGAGCGTAATTGAAATATGATAAAATTTTTTCGTTCCGAACCCCATTCCGAGAGAAAAGAAGACCCGACAATGAGTTCTGGCGCGCTTATAATAATGTGCAGGGGAATAAGGGTCAGCAAGTACTGAAAAGGGGTTGGATTTATCAAGGCGATAGTTGAATTGTTGTCGATTGAGTTCTAAATAAGTCTCCAGCCCACCGTTAATGATAATCATCGGGATAAACCAGGCTGAAATGAAAATAACAAGTATAATTAACGCAACAAGAAAATGCTTAAAATTAAACCGCCAGATGATGGTGGTAAGAAAACAGGGCACAAGGGCGGAAGCATTTTGAGGTCGGAGTCCAATCCCCAACGCCGTTCCGATACCCGCCAAATATAGCCACCACGGAGAGATATTTTTAAAAGATTTTTTCGACCCCTCAGAGCCAGACGATTTCTCCTCAGTGGTATTTATATATCTCAAACCACAATAGACAGTTAAATATATAGCCAGCGTTGCCGGAATATCGGTCAGAGCTTTAATGCTTGTGAGCCAGAAAACTGGAGTAACCAGGAGAAGTGCACTCGCTGATATGCTCAGCTTAAAACTGTGATAACGCCGCAGGATATGATAAAATATCCATATAGTAATAGCTCCTGATATAGCACTCAAGAGTGTCAGGGCTTTGCGTGGGTTATGGATAAAAAGATTGAGAAATTTACCGATAAAAATATATAATGGATATCCTGGTGGGTGGGGATGATGCAGACGAATATCATAATGCTCGATACCCATAGCAAATTGGACTGAGTCCCAATCATCAAGAGACTGACTTTGTGTGGCAACATATACAATCAGTGCACTGAAGAGGATTATCCAGGATGCATATTTTTCAATAGGTATTTTCATACTTTGAAGCAGATTTAACTAATCCGTCCACGTGTTTTATAAAATGGCGGCTTGCAATATATAATGCAGAAAACAGTTAGTATCTATGCGATGAATAAGTTTCAAGATAATATTAAACAAAATCCAATAAGAGGTCTCGTGAGGTGGAATGTTACCAGTGCGAGCCTGACAGAAAAATCCTGTAGGATAAACCATTATTATAAAAAGGCACTGAAGCCCTCCTCTTATACACAACGAAGCGCCGTCTTGCAGAAAAAAGCCGCTTATAAGATTTCAGAGCAGGGATGTTTATTGCTCAGAAGTATCTTTCTTTTGCAGGTCTTTAGCACGGAAAAAAGGTTCTAACAGGTCAATTGGGAGCGGGAAGATGATAGTTGAACTCTTTTCAGTAGAGATTTCACTGAGACTCTGCAGAAAACGCATCTGCATTGCCATAGGATGACGTTCCATCATCCGCGCCGCATCAGCAAACCTTCTGGAGGCTTGAAAGTCACCTTCAGCACTGATGACCTTAGCACGTCGTTCACGTTCTGCCTCAGCCTGTCGCGCCATTGCGCGTTGCATCTCTAAAGGCAGGTCAACGTGTTTAATTTCTACTGTAGAGACTTTGATACCCCACGGGTCGGTATGTTTATCAAGAATGGTCTGGATGGATTGATTGAGTTTATCCCGTGCAGAGAGCAGCTCATCCAGTTCCGCCTGACCAAGCACGCTCCTGAGTGTTGTCTGTGCCATCTGCGAGGTAGCAAACAGATAATCCTCCACCTCCACAACTGCCCGGGTAGCTTCAATGACACGAAAATAAATCACTGCGTTGACCTTCACCGAGACATTATCCTTGGTAATGATGTCCTGTGGTGGAACGTCCATAACGATAGTCCGTAAACTCACTCGCACCATTTTATCAATTGGATAAAATACAAAGATTATTCCCGGACCCTTTGGTTGTGGCAGGAGTCTGCCAAGTCGGAAGATTACCCCTCGCTCATACTCTTTCAGGATTTTGATACACGAGAAAAAGTAGATGAGCACAATAACAATCAGAAATATCCAGGACTGTAATGTCTGAACCTGTGCCATCATAGACCTCCTTTGATGGAGAATATTTATGTATTAAATACAAATATTATTATTGGGTACTCTCTGGTTGCTCCTGCGATGTGGAGACTGGCTTAACCCGCAGTCGAAACCCTTCCATATTTACTACCTGAATAGACTCGCCTTTTTTAAGAGGTGTCTCCGCAATAGCGTCCCAGATTTCCCCGTGCACAAAGACCTTGCCCTGAGGCTGTAGGTCCTCCATTGCGGAGCCAATTTCTCCAATCAGCCCCTCCTTGCCAGTGAGTGCACGCCTTTTATGTGTCTTTACAACCAGTGAAATGAGAAACACCACGATGACTCCCGTGGCTATGACCACCGGCAGTATAAGTGATAACGAAACCCCTATAAAAGGCTGTGGTGCTCGGATTAACATAATTGACCCCAGAGTTAAACTGATTAAACCGCCAATCGTCAAGAGTCCATAACTGGTGACCTTGACTTCGGCGACAAACATTAATAACCCCATAATGATTAGTATTAGCCCAGCATAGTTCACAGGAAGCATCTGCAGGGCATAGGCTGCTAATATCAGGCACAATGCCCCGGCTATTCCGGGAAACATACCCCCTGGATGCGTGATTTCAAACAACAGTCCATAAAATCCAAGTATTAATAATAAATAGGCGATATTAGGATTAGCAAGGATATTCAGTAACCGCTGGCGTCTGCTCATAGTGAGATGTTGCAATACTGTTTTGGTGGTGTTAAGTCTGATTGTTCTATCCAGGAGTTTAACTTCCTTTCCATTTATCGCGGCAATAAGTTCTTCCTCGCTGGGTGCAATCAGGTCAATCACATTTTTCTTTAGTGCTTCTGTCTCGGTCAACGAGACACTTTTTCTCACAGCCTCTTCAGCCCAATCTGCATTACGTCCACGATACTCAGCAATGGCGCGAATCCAGGCAGATGCATCGTTAATAATCTTCTCAGACATAATGTCCTGGGCTGGGTGTGCTGGTTTTTCCTGCTCTTTTTTTTCTGGTTCTTTTTCTTTCTTTTCCTCTTCTGATTCTTCTTTCTTTTTGATGGGAGGCTCTTTTTCCGGGGGAGATGGCATAGGACTCCCACCTATACTTACCGGGTGCGCAGCACCAATATTCGTTGAAGGCGCCATCGCAGCAATATGACTGGCAAGAGTTATAAATACTCCAGCCGAAGCAGCACGCGCACCACTGGGATATACATAGCATATTACAGGTACTCGTGCGTTCAAGATTCGCTTGACAATATCACGAGTTGACTCAAGTAGTCCCCCGGGTGTATCGAGCTCCAGAACCAGACAAAGTGCATTAATCTCCTCGGCATGGTCAATTGCATCAATGATATATTCAGCGGTCACAGGATTGATAATCTCATTGTCAAGCCGAATGAATAATACCACAGTAGGCGAGGTACTCTCTTGAGCTGACACACTCTGCAGCCCGCTTAATACGACTACGATGCCAAACACCAAAAGACACAAAATACATTTTGATTTTCTGCTCATAACCGTCTCTACAATTATAATTTCGTATAATACGATTAAAAATCATCGTGTCCAAGAAATCAATAAAATAAAGAAGATTACTATGAAATAGTATGAAATAGTATCAATCTTATTGACAGAGAGATTCATTTAGAGTAACAATATATAAAATTTCTAAAAAATATTAATTGTGGAGGGAGAGCAAAAAGTGTTGACTACAGAACAAAGGGAAAGAGTAATACAGGCGGCAAAAGAGATTTTTTCTGAATATCCTATTAGTCAGGTTGAGATGAAAAAACTGGCGGAAGAAAGCGGGGTAGACGAGAAAAAGATTAGTTCGGAGTTTAAATCTGTACAGGACTTGCTCCAAGCTATTATAATTCAAGGGATTGACGAGGTGACCAAGCTCTTCATAAGAATGGTGGATGCTCGCGGAAAAGCTGATATAAAATTAATTCGTATGGTCAGGGAACTCCTACGCCAATATGAGATGCATGCCCCGTTATTTCGACTTACCAGTATAAACTTTTTGACACTAAGTGAGATGGATTTAGAAATAAGAAATACATTAACAAAAGAGGAATTAGATAGATACCGACAAAATACTGCTATAATCGGGCGCATTATAGCCCAAGGACAATCTGAAGGATTATTTGTAAAAGACATTGACCCCCTGGAGGCTGCTTACATTCTTCGGGGGATGATAAATGCTGCGATTCAGTACTGGCAACTCCTTCGCAAGGGTGAACCTCTTCATACCCACGCGGATTTAGTCACACGCCTCTTTCTCAAAGGCGTCTACAAATAACTTTAGGGATCAGACCTCAGAATCACTAAAGTTTGAGATTCCTCTATCTATGAGAATCGCAGAGAATGCGAAGAATCTAAATTTTGCTTTGGTGTATCCCCTATATCTTATGATTATCCTGGTCTCCTGGCTTCCTTATAAAATCTTTTATCTATAAGGAGACCAGGAAGCCAGGAATAGGAGTTAACCTGTTAAGCTCAGCTCTCATCTTCACATTTTAGGGATTTTGAGATTAGTGGTAGGCGATAAGGATGATGAACCTTGATAAACCGAACTAACCGACTTAACCCGACTAACCGACCAAACCGACTAAGCCGACACAACGGACACAACGGACTAAACGGACTAAACGGACAAACGGACACAACTTTTTGATTCTTTAGAATTCCTTGGCAGGGCTCTGTGGCAGAGCTGAGAGGTGGTTTCCTTTTTATGGCAACGAACATTGCGTCGTTGTTAAATAATCGGCTTATACACAGATTCCATCTTTGCAATAGAGATAACAAATTAAATACTTATAGACTCTGGATGTGAAATGTTTTCCAGTCGTTGGAGAGAAATTTCCGGAACATTAGTACCGCGAAGACCAGAATGTAGGCAATCATCGCAGACCAGGTGCCCACCACTCCTAACTCAAACACTATTCCCAATATATACGCCATTGGCAGAAATATCAGCCAGTTAACTGCGATTTCTGCGTGCATAACATAGCGAGTGAGTCCAGCACCCTGAAGTCCACGAGAAAATATTACACCGATTGCATCAAAGACCTCAACTAATCCGACCAGCAGAAGGGCTTTTGCCCCGAGAGCTATCACACGTGGGTCATTAATATAAAGCCTCATCAATTCTCGCCCGAACAAAATGAATACTAACCCTGCAATTCCCATAATTATCATACCGGGTCCCAGACAGAACCAGCCGTATTGCTCAGCCTCCTGTGGACGGCGTTCACCTAATTTTTGCCCGATAAGGGTCGCCGCCGCTATGCCAAAACTATGTGCTGGCAAAAAACTTATACACATAATGCTCATCGCTATATTTGATGCAGCCACTGCCTGCACACTTATGAGGTCATTTATCACCAGAAAGA
>JAGHBZ010000103.1 GCA_021160705.1 Candidatus Sumerlaeota bacterium | reverse complement strand
GTAACAGGCGAAAGTATATGGAGCAGAAAGCTTAAAAAAGTTAAATTAACACCCCCCACTGTAGGGAATTTTTTAGGACAGTTTCGCACCACAATTGCAGTGGGTGGGTCTGACGGTTTTATATATATCCTTGATGGCTGGACGGGAAAGGTCCTGTTAAAGATTAATGTAGGTAAACGAGTTGTTTATCAGCTCACGCCAGTCCCACTTGGATATCCCGGAAGTAGCGATATTCACGACGGATTGGTGGCTGTAGACATAACAGGTGTGGTTCACTTCTATGAAATTTATGACGTTTCCACTCCAAAGGTAATAGAACGATGGTCAGTCTGGACAGGGGGACGTGTCACCGAGTCTCCTTCAGTAGGTTTTGTAACTGGGAAGATTTATCCTGATGTTATCTTTGGTACTTCTTCTGGTGATATCTGGGTGGTCAATATCTTTCATCGCGAAGGACAACCGATTCTCAAGTTTACCAATTTGTCCCGACGCCCACCTTACAAAGCGATTGTTCCAGTAAATCTCACAGGCGATGAGAAAGACGAGCTTGTATTCTGCGACACTGCGGGCAACCTTAATGCACTACAGTATTTGAACGGGAAATTGACGTATTTATGGAGTGAAGTCCCTATATTCGGAACCCCTTTCGCTGCCCCTGTGGGTGTGGACATTAATCATAATGGAAAAAAGGAACTCGTCGTTGCTACACAGGAGTGTCTGAATTGTTATGAGGGCTTCATTGGCGAACCGTGCTGGAGGGAAACATATAATGTATTGGCTAACATTACTTCCGGTCCCGCCGCGTTTATTACTCGTGACAATAAATACATCATCTTTGCTGGAGATGAGCGTGGAAATGTCCATTTTATAGATGCGGCTACCGGGCGTGAGTATGCTACCTTGAAGTTGAAGAAAAAACTCTTTACCCGTTCCCCTCTCTTTGCAGATATACAGGGCGATGGGATTCTGGACCTAATTGTCTTTTGTGAAAACAGCAGACGGTTAATATGCTATACAACGAACATTCCTGTACAGAAAAATAGCTTCTTCTGGGTGTGTCAGTCCGGCAATCCATATTTCACTTCTGTCTGTGATGGTTTTTATCAAGCCCAAAGACAAAAATTGTTCAGCTTAGCAACTGCCTATATTGAGAACCAGGTTAAATTAGCACAGATTTCATTGCAAAACCGGCATTGGCGAAAGGCAGTTGAATCTGCAAACAAGGCATTGCAATTAAATCCGTTACATCCTGAGGCACGTCAGATTTATCGCCGTGCCTGGACTCGTGCTCATTTAGGATGGATTATCCTGGCAATAGTTGTTATTACAGCGGTGGGTGCGTTTGTAACACGCATTTTATTTCGGTATTTTCGTAAACGCTCATATCTACGTCGGGCTAAGATGCTTATTAGTCAGGATGAGTCTACCGAAGCCATTCGTTTGCTCAAATATGTTTTTAACTTAGAACCGACCAACAAGCAGGTAGCTGTTCTTCTTGCCCGTGAATTTATGAAAATCGGAAACTTTTCTCCGGAAAATATCCCCGTATTTGAACTCGCCCACCAGACTGATTCTCAGGATGTTGACCTTATTAAAGCACTTGCTATGGCTTACCATAATGCCAATCGCAGGGATGACACCGCACTGGACATTTATCTTCAGGCGTACGAGTATCTTAGAGAACAACCGGTTTTTGCATATACTATCGCTTGTATCTTCAAGGAAAAGGGAGACCTGAAAAAATCAGCACAATTTCTCCGCGAGGCAATTCGTGAAGGACTGGAAGACAAAAAGGTCCTTCAGATGCTCACTGACGTCTACCTTGAGATGGATTTCGATGAACCTAAAGCTATTAAAGTCTTTGAACAGGTCTACGACTCCTACAAAGATAATCCGAAATTTCTTAAAACACTTTGCAAAGCCTATAAACATGCAAAACGTGTCGACAAAAAGGCAAGAGATGTATATGAGAAGGTCTTGCGTCTGGCTCCCTCATTTCTACCGGCTCTGATTCAAATGGCGCAGATTAATATTGAGGAAATAAACTCCACGAGGCTGAAAAATTCGCCGCTCACGCACTCAGTATTGATAAAGATAACCCCGAGGCACTACTCCTGTTAAGTCAATATTATCTACTTCGTGACCGAGAGGATAACAAAGCAATAAAAGTCTTTGAAAGGACTCTGGAGCATTTCCCGAAGAACGAGGATATCCTCCGTGTGCTCGCTCATCGATACTGGAAGGAACACCGCACTGACACAAAGGCTAAGGAGATTTATTATCGGGCATATAGTTATCATCCCAATGACCCTGATATCCTTTTCGCTATGGCTAAAATTGAAGAAAACGTTGAACACCCTGAACGTGTGGTCGACGTCGTTGAGAGACTTGTATCTATGCGACTGGCACTCCCAGAACATTACCAGCTCCTTGCACTTGCGTATAAGAAACAGCATAACACCGAGCCCAAAGCCATTGACGTTTATCGAAGAGCTTTAGCATCCAAGCCCGATGACTTTGATACTCTGGTACTCCTCGGTGAGTGTTACCTTGAACAAAATTGTACCGACGGGGATGCCATTGCTGTCTATGAAGAGATTATTAAGAAGAAACCAGACCTTATAAAGATAGGTAAGCAACTGGCAAAATCCTACATTCAGAATCAATTGTATGAAAAATGTCTTGAACTTACCGCTAAGCTGTTAAAGATTTTCCCCGGTGAAAAGAACCTCCTCCACTTCCGAGCCAAAGCGAGTTTGCTCAATAATCAGACTGATGTGGCAATTCGAGAATATCAGGAAATATTAAAGGCAAATCCTGACGATGGACTCGCACATATAAACCTTGCGTTAGCATATTCACGTAAAGCCAGAACAGACGACGTCGCCCGAAAACAGTATGAACGTGCACTAAAGATACAGCCTGAAAACCCACACCTCCACAGAATGATGGCACGCGTCTATGCCCAGCATCAAGATTTTGTAAGAGCTGTGACTGAACTCAGAACCGCTCACCAACAGAACCCAAAAATGGTATCTAAAATTATCAGTGATTCTCGCGATATCCTCAGTGCTCATCCAGAGGCTATGCCGGTACGATGGTTTCTTCTGGAACTGCTTATGGCAGAAGGTAGACTACGCGAGGCTTTGAAAGAACTGGATATTGTTTTTGAGTATGAACCTGAAAAAATCGACCGCATCCTCATTGCCTATGAACAGATTCTTGAGAAAGACCCCAATAATGTTCTTGCTCATCTCCGACGTGGTATGATGCTTAAACTAAAAGGCGATTTTGAAAATGCTATGTTTGAGATGGAAAAAGCATACGAATTGAAACCCAGCGACCCGGATGTTATGAATGAACTCGCTGAACTTTACGCACTTATACTTAATGAGACCGACAACAATGAGATACGATTTAAACTGGGCAAACTTTATTATGTAATGGGCGACTATGACTCTGCTATAGGGTGTTTTCAGAAAAGCTCACAGGATTTCCGCTGGGAGAGCGAATCTCTTAAAATGCTGGGACGCTGTTTTGTGGCTAAAGGGATGCTCGACCTCGCACTTCAGGAGTTCCGCAAACTCATCGTGGATGATGAACTCAAGGATTTGCTTTATGATTTGGCACAGCGCTATGAACGAAAGCAAGACCTCGTTGGTGCCAAGACGGTTTATAAACATTTATTTGCCGCGGATATTGATTACAAGGATGTTCGGCAAAAGTTTGAGATGTTTGCTGGCTCCACTTCCGACCCACTTATCCTTGAGAAGACTACTATTTTAAACACCCTGAGCGAAAAAGCAAAACGACGCTATGAGTTACTGGAGGAGATTGGGCGTGGTGCAATGGGCATTGTGTATCGTGCACGTGATAATGAACTCGATGAAATTGTCGCTTTAAAAATTTTGCCGGATAACTTATCCAATAATCCTGATGCGGTTGCTCGCTTTAAGCAGGAAGCTCGCTCTGCACGACGCCTCTCTCATCCCTGTATTGTCCGTATTCACGATATTGGCGAAGAACTTGGACGCAAATATATCTCTATGGAATTCATTGAAGGTATTGACCTGAAAAGGATACTCAAACAAAAAGGTAATCTCCCCTGGGAGAAAGCAGTTCGCTATGGCTACCAGATTGCTGATGCACTGACGTACGCACATTCTATCGGGATTATACACCGCGACATAAAACCCGCAAATATCCTGATTGCCAGAGATGACCTCGTCAAGATAACCGACTTTGGGATTGCAAAAGTTATGGAATCCACTGAGGTCACCCTGGCTGGCTCGGTCATTGGCACTCCGTTATATATGTCTCCAGAACAGGTTCAGGGTATCCCGGTTGACCATCGTGCTGATATTTATTCATTGGGCATTCTGCTATATGAAATTATCAAAGGGCGTCCACCGTTCTATGAAGGAGACCTTGCGTATCAACATCTCCACGTCCAGCCTGAACCACTTGGCGACATTCCTACAGAACTTGAAGAACTCATTATGCGCTGTTTGAGAAAAAAACGCGAAGAACGCTGGAAAGAGACCATTAATTTACGGGGCGAACTTGAGAAAATCGCCCTGAACTATAAAGTCGATATCTCTCGCCACCTATAATTGCTATATATCCAGATTTATATTCTATCGCTCTTCAGGCGGAAGGATGCTGGAGATTCGCTGAAGACTGCCTTTCAGAAAGATTCTATACGATGGGCGAACCTTGAGGTGTCGCTCCTCAGGTTTAATCTGCCATTCAATCTCTGCCACTTCTTTGCCACCGGCTTTTACACAAGGAATAAACACTTTGCCAATCATATTCTCCGGGGTGTGCTCTTCGGTCTTAAAGAACTCCACAAAGATATTGCGAGCGTCGGTCTCGCCAGTGTTCTTGACCACAGCCTGCAGGCGCAGGATACCTTTGCGTTTTTCCTCTGGTGTTTGAGGTTTAAGAAAAATTCCTCCAGGGCGGAGTATGGCTTTTTTCTTCACATAAATCTCCGCATAAGCAGTATTATTATCTTCACGTTCTTCAAAGACATTTTCGCTGGCATCCACTTTTACCCAGATGGTCTTCTTGCCCTGGTTCTTAACGGGGTCCCACCGAAGTCGGAGTGTAGTCTCCGAATGAGGAGCGAGATACGAGATAAATTTACTGGCAGTTTGTCCGGTAAAGTCAGGTAATTTATGTCCACCTTTTGCCGGGTCGTTGTCGTAAGCTGCAACGGAGAAATTCTTCGCTGAACCCTTACCCTGATTATGCACTCGCACGTCAATAAATACTGTAACACCCTCAGTGGGGCTTGGGTCAGGAAATGAAATATCTGAAGTTGTGATTGCTAAGTCTGGTAAAGGATTGTCGGGTTTCTCCAATTGTATCACATTATCCTCTGGATGTGCATCCACCACAGTATCGGGCACTAAACCCACCGTTAACTGCAGGTTATGGAGTTGTCTCCTATCGGTGAGTGTTGCGTGAAGTGTAAATTTTAAGGGGTTTCCGGGTGTCAGCAATTGTGCTGAATATTCCTGGCGTGCTAATTGTTTATTGTGATTATCCTTAAGCGTAAACACCGCTTTTTTGAATTGAGCGCTACCGATATTATATACTCTGCCTTTCACTGAACAATGATAGGAGCCTTTCGTCTGACCCCTACACTCTATATCAAAAAGCTCTGGAAGTAGCACAATATCAGGTTCTCCTGCATTAGTGTGGCACACTGGAATAGCAAGAATTCGCTGGTCAAGTGGTTCAATGGTCGGGCTCGGTGGAATCTGGTAATTTTCTAATGCAACTTTAAACAGGTTTACCCCTTCTTTCAGGGTCACTGTAAATGGTATCTTTTTTGTGGAATTGAACGGGACATCCCTATGAGCAGTTTCAATTTTTTTCCACTCATTTTTCTCCAGTCGCCAGAGCGAAAGAACCGCATCCTCTATGCTAATGGCACTCTGGTTCTTCACATCTGTACTCAGTGTTATCGTTTGTCCCGCACTAAAGTGACCACTCTTTTGCTCCTCCTGAAAATCAACAATCTGCAGAAAAGGTTTGTCAATCCAGAACGATGCCTTACCCAGTGCGTCCTGTTGAGGGTTATCTGTGCTTGTACAATAAGCGTGAAGAACCCATTCACCCAGAGGCGCAGGTTCAGGTAGTCTAAATTCAAAATGAAGCCTGGAATTAGAGAACCTTTTCTCTGTTGGGTCTAATCGTTGAACATTTTCTGGGTCAGTAACCCAGAACG
>JAGHBZ010000366.1 GCA_021160705.1 Candidatus Sumerlaeota bacterium | reverse complement strand
CCAACATATTCCTTAATTGGTATATAGTAAATAGGTTATTAACTCCCCAGAATATCCTTTGTACCGATATTGATACAAAACGCTTGAATGACATTAAGCAAAAGTACGGGGTCAGGGTTTCGGAAAGCAACGTTGAGCTCACGGAACAAAGTGATATTATTTTTCTTGCTGTCCCGCCAAAGGTAGCCCTGAATATCCTGAAAGAGATTGCCCCTGCACTCACACCCGAGAAAATCATTATCTCGCTTGTTGCCAGTGTATTTGGCTACCTTCAACGCAAAGCCTGCGACGAACGTGCCCCACTGGTCAGATTTATCCCGAACGCTAACTCTATGGTCGGGGCAGGGTTAAATCTACTTGTGGTAGATGAGTCCATCAATGACAGAGTCTACCAGACTGTCGTTAGACTTATTGAACCATTGGGAAAGTTTATTAAAGTAAGTGATAAAAAAGCAAATGCCTTTACCGCCCTAACCGCGGTAGGTCCAACTTTTATACTCCCGATAATGCAGGAGCTGGCAGAATGCCTTGTCGCAGAAACTGGTATCTCCCCGGAGGAGTCGTTTCAAATTATTGCTGAACTCTTCTCTGGAACTGCCGAACTCGTACGAAAAACACGGAAACCACCTGATGAACTAAAACTCCTGATTGGACTAAGAATGCTTGATGAAGCAGAGGCTCGCCCGTTATTTAATCGTGCTTATACTGAGGCTAAGAATACACTGGACGGGGTGCTCCGCAAGATTTTATGCGGGGGTGAGTAAAATTTATAACGCAAAAATGCAAATTCGGTCTGGCAGAAATTGCTTATTAATAAAATAAACAATCAGAATATTCCGCTATGGAGGTGAAGACAAAATGTCCGCAAACTGGTATCCCATAATAGACGAGGAGAAATGTACGGGTTGTCTGAGCTGTGTGGAGTTTTGTCCACACGGGGTGCTGGCAGAAAAAGACGGCACCGCGGTGGTAGTCGCACCAGAAAAATGCGTAGACTTCTGTCGTGGATGTCAGAAAGTCTGTGAGTTTAATGCAATTACTTATGCCAATGGAGGTGAACAAAAATGAATAATTCCTCAAAAGGGTTCATACTTTGTGTGTGCCAGGGCACCTGCCCGTCGTTTGATAAAATGAATTTCTATGAAATCCTCAATCGTCTTCGACAGGAGAAACTCGTTGACTGGGTTCTCATACATCTAACGCTCTGTGCAGAAGATGGCGACGAGTTCTTGAAAGTACTGCTTAGTGGTAAAAAGGTAGAAAAACTCTACGTGGCAGGGTGTGCAGATATTATGCAAAAAAAGATGTTTCGCGAGGCATTTGAGGAGATAGGATTCCCTAAAGAAAATCACGTGGGCATAGAAATCCGCAATATGGATACCGAGCAGGCATACGACACAATCAAAAAAACAATAACTTCAGAAGTCGGACCTTCAAATAACTGAAGATAGTGGAGTATATATTAGTGAGAGCTGTAAGCGCAGATGTTGAGACCCGAAGTACTGGATTACTAATTATTTCTGAACATTCTGAGCAATCTTTGAGTGGTGTGTCATAATTGATTATTCTCCATTCCTCCTGGAGAATAAGCAGGATGTATTGAATTTGCTGAGACTATAATTAGTCCAGGGGGTCAATGAAGAATAATGATAGCGGGGATTGTGTCTTTGCCTTTAGAGAGGGTGCCAAGTGCTTTAGCGATGATGGTGCCAGGGACAGGAGAGTTATCTTTCATAGCGTAGCCGGGTGTAGGTGCGCTAACCAGAAGGTCGCCGGGTTGAATTTCGCCACCAGCGTCTGCGTCAACTTTTATAGACGAATAAGCACCAGAGGTGACCACATTACAATATTGCCCGGGTTCAACTTTCAGTATTGTGCGGTCTTTCCCCTTGACTGCTCTAATCGGGAATCCCTCTTCATTCCGTGCCGATGACTTGAGTCTCTCTAATTTTCTGTCAATGACCCCTACAACAGCTTTACTGCGAGGATGCTTGCATTTACGAACCTTAATCACCGGGATGTTTCCTCGTAGAGGTGAGGCATAGCCGACAATTTCTACCACATCGCCTCGTTCTAAGGAGGTCTGCCCGAAGTTTAGTGCGATTCCCATTCCATACTCATATATATTACCCCATACCCACAAATCACCCTCAATGTTAGCGTCCCCAACCACCTGGAAATGGTCGTAAATGGACACTACATCATCATCAGGGTCATCAATGTCGTAGGTGGAATCAGAGGCAGGGGAACGCAGATGGTCGGCAACCGTAAAAGAGTTCTTGGTCTCAAGGTGGTCATCCACAGTAAGGTCATCCCGCACACGGACGTCCTCGTAAACCTCAAAATCGCCACTCACAAACACGTCATTACGATTTGTCATCTCTGACCAGCTGGAGGTTCGGTCTCCAAAGATATGATAACCTTTATTAGGGTCAGAGGAATCACCAGCCGTGAGAACACCAGTAATCAATATTCTATCGGTAGAGTCATTTCCGAGTTGTGCAGAATCGTTAGCAGTTAACTTTTTCTCAAAGGTAATTTCGCCCTGAGCCGTATCATCCACATCACTACGAAGGAATTGACCCGACTGCAGATTATCTAATCGTGCAGAATTGACAGCATAAGGCACCGCAGTTAGTCTTACTCTGCCAAATGTTTGTACCACAGAATCAATAGTGACCGAGGTCTCCAGCCAGAGCTCAGAATTGTTGAAGATAGCAGGGTCTATGCTGGAGATTTCGCCCAGGTGTACAGAAAAAAATCCATTGGTCACTTCAACTTTATTCGTCCCGGTATGGTCTTCTGTCCATAACGCAGAACCACCGCTCTGCTGGGGATAGAGCCGAAATGTCACATCATAGCTCCCGCTGGCAAGTGGCACTCCATCATTGTCCAGCAGACGTCCCTGATAGTCCAGAATAATTGGCACTCCAGAAAAAAGAGTACTGCTCACAATGAAAAATGCCAGTACACAAATAATGCGTTTTACCATTTTTCTTCGCCATCCTTTCTTTTAAGTATTGCTCAACCGTAATCCAAAAATTCTCCACGCGGAACATACACAATATTTTTAATCCTCAATCAAACTGCAAACTCCTTATTCCCCGGTAAGCAACATCCTCTTTTTATAAGTACAAATGTAAACAGATTGGATAAAGGAGGGTCAAGCTCAAACAAGACCGCTTGATGAGACCAGAAATTACTTGCTTGCCGAACCAAACAATCACAGAATGGTTTTGCACTACAATGTTACTACAGGGCAGACAAAAAGCAGGCGTATCCTGAGATTCTGGTAAGTCAGAACCACAAATTGCTTCTTAATTTGTGTGGAGTGAGATATGACAGGAATAGAAAGACGAATTTTTCTTGCTTTGTTTTTGTTTTCACTGCTGGTGAGAATAGCTATGGTAGCTCTTAATCCACCAGCGCCTTCAACGACGCTAACACCTCTCAACGACTCTACTGATTATCATCACCTTGCCCTGAGCATACTGGATTTTTCCTATTCATCGCCAGGGGGTGAGCCAACAGCATTCAGGGCGCCAGTATATCCTATATTTCTTGCGAGTATCTACTTCATATCTGGCAAAGGAAACCTCGTAGCGGTTGCGCTTTTTCAGGCACTATTGGGTGCGGTGAGTGTCTGGTTAATCGCCAGGATAGCTTTTATGCTCTGGAGAAACATCTGGTATGCGCTCATCACAGGAATTATCGCCAGCATATACCCTGCTTTTATTTTCCAGACGTCGCTTATACTCACCGAAGTTCTCCACCGATTTTTACAATTACTCTTTCTTTTTGTGCTACTTAAGGCAATTAAAGAAAAATCCATTAACCGTATGTTTTTTGCCGGCTTACTCGCAGGTATCTCAATCCTGAGCAAATCAGTCCTGCTCTTAGTCTTTCCATTGTTATGTATCTGGGTCTGGTATGTCTTGCGCTCAGAAAATATATGGCGACGGCGTGCTGTCATTTTTTTTACCATTGGAGGTGTAATCATTGTTGGGGGCTGGACAACCCGGAACTTCTTAATATCAGGAGAATTTATTCCTGTCTCTACCAATTTCCCCATTACGTTTGCTCAGGGCGTGACCAGGTTTTCTTTTTACACCAACAAGTGGTTTGGCTCAGAACGATG
>JAGHBZ010000050.1 GCA_021160705.1 Candidatus Sumerlaeota bacterium | reverse complement strand
TCACAATATAAGGACTATTAGCCTCCGCCCATGTCGTGTTCTCTCTAATAATCCCGCCAACTTCAGTATCCGCAAGAGCTAATTGAGCGATAGAAAACAACGGCACGATCAAAATTAAAACACACAATCGTTTTACGTGCATCCTTTTGTATTTCATGTCAAAAATCTCCTCCTGCAAATTGGCGAAAAAGCCAGATAACGATAGAAATCGCCTGCCTCTACGCAGCGCCAGCGGAATAGAGATCCGGTGGATTTAATTGTTAGATGAACTTCTGAATGCTTATTCAACATCTTTTATTTGTCCGGTTTCATAATCATATAATCCCAATTTGCTTTCCCCTGGTATTTCTTTCAAGGAATCAACAGGAATAGATATTATTGAATCTTTATACTTTTCGGTTTTCTCTGAGATATGCTTCCCTCTATAGGCCAACCCTTTAATTACTGGGCTGAAAAATACACCATCAATAAAAAATTCTTCATTACCTTTCTTGATATCTAATCCCTTTGATCCTGGCATAATTATTTTCTTAAAACGATCAGCATCTCCTAATAGATTTTCGTCCCGGTTAAAAGAGAATTCTATCGGCGGTTCAGACAGTGATTCTAATATCTGTTCTAAAGCTATTATGGTTTCAGAATTTTCGAATAAAGAGTTGTCATGTTGAAGCAATTCAACAAGTTCTTCTAACCTTTCCAAAACCTGCTTTAATACTTGATTTTCCAAAATACGTCCTGACAATCTTAAACTTCCGTAAGTCTGGTCATAAACAGAAATGAATTTATCATTTTCATTTATTGGTCCTCTTTTAGCTCTATACTTATCGCTACCAAAATGGATATCATGCCGTTCAAAGGGAATGACCATTAAAAACATCTCAAACAAAAAATTGGCAATAGTATTTCTATGTACGTTCGGGTTATTAAGGGCGGGATGGGCAAAGACAACCCCGGTTGTAAAATAGTTCCTTGTAAATCTAGGCTGGTTAAAATATAAGCCTAATGAAGAATCGAGAGGATAGTTGATAGTCAATTCATTAGGCCCACGTTGTTCCTTAAAACCCAAGACAGATTCTCTTACTTGGAGACCACATTCAACGGCAGTAAGATCACCATATTTATAACTTATATATACATTTTCTGCTGTTAAATTGGGAAATAGTAATGTGGGTAACGTCTGAGGTTTAGTGGTATATCTTTTTTCACGTCTTACATCAACAGTTCTCGAATGAATTCTAACACGATATACCCTATATGGTTTTCCAGTATAGTAATATACAGCTCCCGGATAAGCTTCACGTATCAACTGACCATACGATAGTGAGCCGAGAAACATCTTTTGTGGCCCCCTTTTATGTTCCACTTGAAACTGTATATCCACATCTCTTAATGGATAAGTATGATTTGGATCATCGCTCGCTTCTGCCTTCATCGTTTGAAATTCAGGTGGGATTTCACCGATACGTTCTGATTTACAAAGCTTCAGAAAACCTTCAGGCCAATTAATGTCACTCTTAAAATCCGACGTATCTTCGATATTGAGAGTAGTACCTATCTGGTCGTGTTCTCCCCCATGTCTTGCCAAGCATAATGCATGAATATATTGAATACGAGGATTTTCAAGGTATAATGCTCCTTCTGATAAAGGCATGTTCAATAATTGTTTAGAATCTTTAAAGATGCTTTCATCGTAAAAATCACCTGTATTAATAATTATAACCTCTCCTTTTGAACGACGTCCGATACGTCCAATCCGCTGATAAAAACTTGTAGAGGAATGGGGTACACCTACTAGAATACCAAGAGTCAGAAATGGGATGTCAATTCCGAGCTCAAGAGCACTTGTACTTATAACCCCAGTTAATTTCCCAATGCTAAGTCTTTTTTGTATTAAACTTCTGTCATATTCCTCATACCCGGCACGATAAGGCAAAACACTGAGCTTTTGTAAATGGTCATAATTCAGTAATTTTTCATCATCATCTTTGATTCGAGAGCGTGAAATTATCGAGGCAATATATTCAGTTTGTTTCCTGCTATCTACAAAGGCAATAAAATTATGTTCTGTATCTTTATCAATAAACTCCAGCAGTTCTGAGAGACCGGTAAGTAAGTCTTTGATATTTGGTGGATTAACAAGTTTAATTTCTACTTCCTCTTTTGGAGAGGTATCAGATTTAGAATCAATTATCCGAAAATGTAAGCCAAGCAAGTTTTCCAAATGTAATTCCGGATCGGCAATCGTAGCCGAAGCAGTAACGTACTTAGGAACTGAATGAAGCAAGTTGATTATATGTTGCATCCTCCGAAAAAGATACGCAGAATTACTCCCAAATACACCAGTATAATTATGGACTTCATCAACGATTATAAGTGAAGTGTTGGCAAGGAAATTTATTACATTTTTGTTACTCAAATTGCTCATCAACCATGCATGCATAATATCAGGTGTTGCTATTAGTACTTGACAGTTTCGTAAAATTTCAGCACGTGCTTGCATTGGAACTTGTCCATCTATTCTTCCTACTTTAACATTGATATTAGCTTTGTTTAGTGAGTTGATCCAACGTTCTTCTTGTTCTTTACCCAATGCTTTAAGAGGGTAAATAGCGATGATTTTGGAATTAGGGTATTTTACTAATGTCTCTATTCCAGCCACATAAAATACCAAGCTTTTCCCAGAGGCTGTCCCTGTAGTCAAACATATATTCTCCCCTTCAATAAATGCTTCTATAGCTTCCTTTTGATGTTGATAAATCCCTTTTGGGGCATCATACTCTAAAAAACCTCTAGATTGATTTGAAATACTAAAATCATCATATTGATAGTATTGAGCTTGACGGGGAGGAATTCTTTGGACATCTACAATTTCCCAATCCTTTGAATGTAAAAAATCATCTAATCCCATGAAGACACTCCTATCTCCAAATTTGCTTATTACCGGTCGATGTAATTTTCATCTAATGGGGCAGAGCCGAGCTGCGTTCCACCTAATTCCGAGCTTGCTCGGATATTAGGCGGAGCAACAGCTCCAGTGAGTGATAGGCGGAGCGCTTCGCGCGGAGCCAATCGCTCGTTGAGCGAAGCTCAGCTCTGCCCCGATAAGCGGAGCGCGGAGCGGTCCGCTTATCGGATAGCTCAGCCGCGCGAGGTAGGAGCGTCGGATGGAGCGCTTTGTTGGGCCGTTGACTGAGTCACGTGAAGTGCTTCTGCGCCTAATTTCAAGCCGAGTGCGCCTACAACTTTGAGGATTGTATCGAAACTAGGACTTCGTTCCCCAGAGAGTGCCTTGTAAAGGCTTTCGCGTGACAGACTGGCATCACGCGCCACCTGAGACATGCCCTTGGCTCGGGCGATGTCGCCCAGAGCTTTAGCAATGAAAGCAGCATCACCACTTGCCTCCTCAAGGCAAGCTTCAAGATAAGTAGCCATTTCCTCCGGGGTACGAAGATGTTCGGCGACATCGTATCGGGTAGTGATGGTTTTTGCCATGATACACTCCTATAAATTCTGTGCCAGCCGCAAGGCGGTCTCGATATCCTTGGTCTGAGTACGCTCGTCACCACCAGCCAGCAAAATTACCACCGCCCGCCTGTGCTGTTTGTAGTAAACCCGATAGCCGGGTCCGTAATCGATTCGCAACTCTGAAACGCCTTCACCAACGGGCCTGACATCCCAGGGATTTCCGGCGGCCAATCTCTCTATCCGTACCAAGATACGAGCACGCGCCCGGATGTCATGCAAACCATCGAGCCATTTAGCGAAAATTTCAGTCTTGCGGATTTCAACCATAAACTAATTGTAGCCCGTAGGCTACATGTTGTCAACGAGCATTTAGCAGTGCCATGCAGGAGGCCCAAGGTCGCAAATCACCGGCGGCAAAAAGCAGAGCGAGGAACGAGCGGCGCTTTTTGCCGTCTGAGTGCATTTGCCTTGTTATGCCTCGTGCGGCGCAATTCCATTGTTTTGCAAAAACGTACAAAGATCATGTAGAGTCACGGCGTGGCCAATGACGAGTTGAGTCTGACTGCGGAGATACTGTAACACTTGCGCGATGACTTGTCCTTCAACGACTGTCTTAGTGCTTCCATCCGGCAATGTCGCAGTGTATGTGAACCCGGATTTCTGTTTGGAAAGGGCCGCCAGCGCGGATTGAATATAGTTAGGCAACGGGGCAAGCTTGCTTGAAACTACGCCGATGACTGAACCGTCTTCGAGGTGAAGGACCGGACCGCCTGAGTTCCCGCTGTTGAACGCCGCGTTGACAACCCATCGTCTGACGATTGCCCCGCTTAGTGCCTTGACCTGTTCGATACCCGATAGATAACCGACCGTCAGCATCGGAACGTGAGCCATGTAGCCAGCTGGAAACCCCCATGTTGAAACTTGCGTACCAATGCTAAGAGTTGTCGTTTTGCTTAACGGTAGCGCGGGAACGCCAACATCTTTCTTAGGTTCGATCAAGGCGAGATCAAGATCGGCTTCGGTTTGAACGAAAGTGGTTTCGAATTGGCCACCTGTGGATGTAATTACCACAATCGAAGATGTCTTCGCACCGCGCACGACATGTTCGGCGGTTATGATTCGACCACTATGGTGAACGAATCCCGTTCCGCCGGAACCAGTTGTAGGACAAACTACACGAACGACCGCGGACAGCGCAGTCGGCCCACCTTTGCCAGCCGAGTCAGTATCAACGGGCGCTGACACAGGCAATTGCGATGTGAACTCAGTCATTCAACCATTCTCCTATGGATTAGAGGCCTAACGAGGTTGTCGAAAAACTATTTTTTAAGGTTATTATCTCGGCCCACATAAGGGCCTATTTACAAATCAAAGTTATTTGCATAAAGAATTTACACCGAACAACGCTATTGAAGATTTCATAG
>JAGHBZ010000390.1 GCA_021160705.1 Candidatus Sumerlaeota bacterium | reverse complement strand
CTTTTTACCATATTGATAAGCAATATTACTATTCATATTGAGAAAAAGTTCACAGGCGTGTCAATGGATTTCAAAGACATACTGCGGAGTCCTTGTTGTTATGCTCCACTGGAGATATTGGCTAAGGAACGTATCAATGGGATTGTATACAATGGGAGTTTGACCTGCAAAGCCTGTAGCAAGGAATATCCGATAGTCAAGGGTGTGTATTATCTTTGTCTGCTGACTGCAGGATGGGATATAATATTGCAGGAGCTTATAAGCCGACGAAACATAACCCAGAAAATTTTTGAGACCGCACCATCAGAGGAGTTTCAGCAACGAAGTGAAGAGCAGGAGAGTGTTGCAGGAGATATTATGGAGCGTTTGTTCACTGAGGCGCTTAAAGTCGTAGAACCTACGGCGGAGAGCAGAATCCTTGACGTTGGTGCAGGAGAATGCAAGACCTCGCTCAGTTTTGCAGAACGAAGCAGATTCACGGTTGCTGTTGACAGTGACCCGTCGGGGTTGCACTTTGTGAATTTTTCAGTTTTCAGGCTACCACCTCCGAATCAACGCACTGTTCATCAGAGGGTATATTTTGAATATGCCCCGGAGGCGTCGGGTTCATTTTTTGAGCGTGTGATTGCACCTGCAGAACATCTGCCGTTTGCATCAAATTCGTTTGATGTAGTATTTTGCCGTTCAACTCTGCATCATCTTGCTCACCTGTCACAGGCAATAAGAGAAATGGTCAGGGTAGCTAAACCCGGGGGGAAAATTGTGTTTTGTTCTGAACCTATTCGGAGTATTATTGACCCGGAGGTGCCTTACATTGAAGATGTAGTGCACACAGAGGAAGGGTTGAATGAACGCTGTCCTCATATATTGAAATATCTTTTGCCTCTGCTGAAAGAAAAAGTTCGAGTCAGTGTTCAGTACTGGCGTCGCGAGCCTGCACCACCGACCAAAAAACTTATCAGGCTTGTTCCATTTGACTGGGATAAGCACTTTGTTGATGGAGAACTCGCCAGCGGAAGAAAACTCCTGAAACTTCTCCTGACGTCTGCTTCCGTGAACATTTATGCAAAAAAGAGTCTGGCTTCTCCGGATAAGATGCCATCATACTGGGATTGCAGAGAGGTGGTGGACTCACTGGAGAAGATTATAGACGTGTATGGACGGCGTGATTGGGAAGGTATCTGGAGCAGATGGACTGAGGATACCGGGGAGCTGATGAAAATCCGGCGTGCGATTCTCAGAGCAAAAAAGTTTTATATGAGCGAGTTTATTCCGCATAAAATGAAACCCTATGAATTATGGCAGGGATGGCAGAGAAGGGCTATCGTTGAAGGCAAACCCTGTCGGCAGGTTCATACTTTGGCTATTGCCACACTCAGAAAACCCGCTCTGGCAAGAAGGATTGCGATTGAGTATTTTGCTATGCAAGAGGAGAAACAGGGGATTCTGACTTTAAAGATTAATAATAAAGAAATAGGGGATTTCCGGCTGCAACCCGGAAGGTGGCAGACGCTTCAGGTGGCTTTGCCCGAGGTGGATGAGGAGGTTATTGATGTTACCATTAAACTTGCGCAGTTCGCCACTTCAGCATCCAGACCTGTGCGTTCGGGGGGTAAGCAGTCTGTCAATAGTGGGGAAAGAACATCCCCGACGTTATTTATTCACAGGATATTCTTTGAACAGTAACATTTCTATAATCTGAGCATCAACTTTGCTATCAAACTCTTTTCTGTGAATTTCTGGGTTTAACAAATAAATCTTCACGCGGACTTTTATTGTCTATACAATCAGGTAGACTAAGAGATTAGAGAGAGTGTAAAAAGCAAATTAAAAAAGGGAAGAAGTAGAGTACGAGTCTACATTCTTCCCTTCAATATTTCTAAACGGGCTTCAGAATCGAACGCCTGGCTTATCTTTAAAAGAGTACTACCCAGCAAAGTTTATTCGTACAGTTCCCACGAATAGGCAGAAGTAGGAGGCGGAGGATTAAAACCACCAGGTAGAACAAATTCGCTGGGGTCAAGAGCACCCTGGCTGATGCAAAAAGCGTCAATCGCACCCTGTAAGCCACGATTATCACTTCCGTTAATCAGTCGGTTCATAGAACAACCCAGTCCAAATCGCCATCCACCTATACCAGCCCGACACCCTGTAGCCGGAGTGCCCCAGACCGGCCAGAACCGTGTAAACGCCTCACCAGTGCCACCAGTTTTAGTTGCATCATAGCTGGCAGTACCCTGTAAAGTGCCATCCAGGTAGAATGAAAAGGAACAATTGGCAGGGTCGGATTCGTTATAGTCGAACACGAATTGAGCGGTGTGCCAGACCTGAGGAGTAATTTCGGCAAGACTTTCAATTCTTATTTCGTTGCCATCAGCCTCCCAGCAGACCATCTCAATGTGTCGGTCATCCTGAGGGCGTCCAACTCCACCAGCGTTTCCGATGATGCGTAGACAGTTCGTTAAAACGTCACCAGTAGGCCAATCACTGCTCCATAGGTCTTGAAGCCCAACAGTATTTCCTGAGATGTTATTAGTGGCAGTCCAGAAGCAAATTTCCACAGTATAATCACCAGGATGATACGGTCCGGACATCTCAATATTCAGTCCTTCTTCTTTTCCGCCGGAGTCAATAACCATAGCCTTTCCACCCTGGGGACCTGATGTTGCGGGTGCATTGATGCCGTCACCGTCAGGGGCTTTGATTTCAACGCCATCGCCGTTTAAGACTTCAACCCATACCGCAGTGACAGATGTACCGCGCTCACTCCAGTCAAGGAAGTACTGGTCGCCACTCTGAAGCACTGAGGGATGATAAGCACCATCAAAGTCAAGGTAAATAAGGGGGTCAGCAAAACTGGCAGTGGTACTTAGAAGCAAAAGTGTCACAATAATAATAGAGAATGTGAGTAACTTTTTCATTTTATTTAGTTCCTCCTTTCTAAAGGAAATTTACAAAAAAAATACAGGTTAAATTACAGGTTTATATTACGAAATGGGCGATATGCCTGTCAAGTAGATTTAAGCTCTGATGGTGATTCTTTTTATAAAAAAAATACTATTTTATATTTTATTTTTGAGATTTAATTGAATGTCCAGCAGAGAAGAAACACACCGTACCGATAGCAGGTGCCAATTATTTTATTGCTTTCAGGTTCTGGAGAATTTTAGTTTTAAGGTAACAATTTTTTTTGGTGCGATTGAAAAATTAAGGTTTTTTCCTCTGGGGGTAAGAGACGCCAGATTTTTCTCTTCAAGATTGGTCAACCAGGCAGAGGCAATAGGGCGATAGAATTTAAGTTGTGCTTTGACTTTTTTATCTGTTGGATTGAAGAGACGGACAATGAGGTGGTTTGATGAATCGGCTTTTTTTACAGCACCGATGAAGACCCTATCAGCGGGTTTTATTTCAAAGAAAGAAAAAGACTCGGGTAACTCGGGGTTGCCGAGACTGGCTTCGCGTGGACCACACTGGACTGTTCGCAATGGAGTGAGATAGGAACGACACGTTTTCATTACGGTGCCAAGATGTTCCTGTGAAGGGCGATAAAAGTGCAATGCGTATCGGAATTCATAGCGCCGCAAACACTGAGAGCCAATCTGGTCAGGTCGGACCTCCCAGCGGTAAGACACAGTGGGTAGTTTTAACTCAAAAGCACGAATGAGTGTCATTGCGAGGGTGCGGGATTTATCGCTTGTCAGCTCGTACTCAAACAGGTCGTCGCTGAACAGTGCAATACCGCTTTTATTGTCTTGAGCGGAGACAAAATCAATACAGGGGTGCGTGGGAAAAGGAGGGTATATCACCCATTTTTTTATCTCTTTCTGTTCTACTGGACGTGTGACAATGTCATAAGGACTGGCAGAAATTGATACTTTTGCTGAAGATAGTGCTGTGG
>JAGHBZ010000243.1 GCA_021160705.1 Candidatus Sumerlaeota bacterium | reverse complement strand
TTATCAAGGTTCATCATCCTTATCGCCTACCACTAATCTCAAAATTTCTAAGATGTGCAAATGAGAGCTGACCTTCACAGGTTAACTCCCATTCCCTGGCTTCCTGGTCTCCTTATAAAAAAAAGAGTATTTATAACATTTCCTGTTTGAAATTTACAGATTGAGATATGCATTTCAGTGTATTCATTGAGGTTATTGAGACAATTGGTTAATCTCAATTAGGAAATGTCATAATTTCCGCCTGATGTTGCTCAGGACAGGGCAAGACGTCTATACCCACACCCTTCACAAAGGGAGTCGGGAGTATATTTCATTCCAGATATTAGATAGGTAATAATATATTACGTTGTGGATTTTTTTAAGAAGATGGCGGGGTCTCTTTCGCTAATGTCTTTATTGAACGTCATAGCAATGCAATGGTGGGCAATTCGTATGCCACGCTCCAGAGCGTTCTGCGGTGTAATCTCTACTCTTCTCTTCAGACTGCCGGATAAGTCCAGCTCGTATACCTTTTTTCCGGGTGCATTTTTCAGACCAAGCTCTTGTTCTTTTTTACTGAGGTTGTAGAGCATTTTTATCTCGTTAAGCCCCACTACATAAAGTGGTGAAGTGTCAGGGCTGGACAGCAGTGGTATCAGGTGACGTTCCCAGAACCGGGATGGAATCTCTTCTGGCAAATCAGGAAGTTCAACTAAATATGATTCAACCCCGGATTTCTCTCTCAGCTGGAGTTGCTCTGCAATGCCCGCCGGGAAAAATAGATAAGGTAAAGCACTGTTCGCTATCTTTTCGGCAACATATTGGTTAAATCTTGCTATTGTCTGATGTGTAAGTCGTTCTTCATTGTCGCTGAGAAAAATTATGCATTTTAGAGAGTGCGGATGTTCACGGTCGTAATCAATTACTTCGTCCAGGGAGGTCGTTACAATAAAATTATCCGCCTGTTTTGCCAGCGGGTGTAGATTGTGGAGTCCATAGCACCTTACCCAGACACAGCGTTTTGATTCGCCGATTTTACGATACCCGAACTCACGCGGTAGAACCAGAGCAGCCTCAGCCGGTGTTCGCAACTCCTCCTGCCCTAAATACCCTCGTAGCCAGCTCAAAAATCGGGTATTTTTTACAAATAGCTCGTCCGGGTCGTAGACAATGGGATTGGTGTCATTGTATAACCCCTGAGACTTGACATTATAGTTCCAGATGACCACTCCCCTTAGCTCGCCACCCTGAGCCACTGCGGTGGATACCGCATAGAATTGGTTAGCCAGTGCATCGGTTATGTTGCCTTTATCAGGACTGTTCTGCCCAAGCCCCCAGCTATTCCCAGTAGTCCAGACCCAGTAAGGTTTCTGGTGAAGCGCGGATAGATAACCTATCTGCCGGAGAAAAATGACGAGCATAGTTATATCGGGTTCTGTAATAGGATGAGTGAATGAGCCGTCGCGTGGATATACATCAAAGGTCGGCTGAAAATGTGGAGGAGTGTCCTTAAACAACGCAGAAATGTCGGGCATATGGTTCTCTTCTCTGCCGTGATGACCACAGAAACTCATTGTGGTGGGAATAGCAGGATATAATTCGTGCCAGCGTTCTGCGCTCCAGCAGGCGTAGTCAACGATATACCTGGATTGAAATTCGCCGAGCTTACGTATCCCCTCATTTCCCATTTTGAAAGCTTCTGATACGGTTATACCGTATCTGCGGTGAAACTCTTCTTTTGCCCAGCGTGAATAGTCACCCCCAAACGGCTCATCCGCAAGATTTATCATCAGTATGATGTCTGTGAAAGGCTCAACGAAGTGTTCTATTACCCAGCGGTAAAACTTGGTAATATCCTCCTGATACTTCGGCGAGAGAAAAGAGGCACTCATCCCGCCCCAATCAATAATCTCGCCAGAATAATTGCGTCTGAGATGCTCAGGATTTTCCCTATTCCAGCGTTCGCCCATCTGAATCTGGTATCCGACTGGAAAAACTACGGGTACCCCTAACTGACGACATACCCTGAGCATACGCTCCTGTGCTTCCACCAACGCCACAGCATCGTCGTGTCTTGGGTCTGTGGGGTCAGTGTATGCCTCGTAGACCGCATAGGAGAGTCCGGGTTCTACCTTGTCTTTATCCACTTCACCGGGGTTATTGTGACCTATCCAGACGATATTAGCTCCCTCTTTTAGCTGGCGTTCAATATGGAAAGCCATCTCCTGCTCGCTCATCTCTGGATAAGCCTCCATTGCCCAGCCAGTATAGTGCTTGTCTTTGTCTTGATTCATTTTACTCTTGTATCCTATTTCATTGGTGTGCGTTTAAAGATTGCATATAAGACTCGCACATTTGTCATAACCACGCCATCCGTGTTTGTCTTCTGCTCATCACGTCCCTAACAGGCAGTGGCTCAGGCATTCAAGCCACATTTCATTTTTTAAGCGAGTCTGCGTATATTAAAAATTTAGCTGGTCAAGGAATCGACGTTGAAAATCACTTGCCGCTTTCTTGAGCAACTCCGCCGGGTCTGCTTTCTTATCTGTGAGTACTTTCTGTATAGCAGGACTCAGATATTCACTGTACAGAACCTGACAATAGAACGGGGGTTCAGGACGCATATATTTCACTGCTTCTTTCATTAACTCGCTCAACGACGGCACATTGCGATATTTATCTATTATCGCATCAATCTTATTCTGATATTCAGGGGTGAAGACCGGAAGACAGGGTATCCCTACCAGGCGATTCCACTTGCGCCGTAGTTTGCACGCCTCTTCAATATAATTGAGGTCAAAGAAAAATGTTATCACCTTAAACGCAGCCTCC
>JAGHBZ010000108.1 GCA_021160705.1 Candidatus Sumerlaeota bacterium | reverse complement strand
CTTGCTGCCATTAACCCCAGCGCTGACGCACTGGGCTACATACAGGTCGTTCCTTCGGAACTATACAAAAATGAAGCGGTACAAATTTCATTTGTAAAATCTCAAATAGGAAATGTTATAATTAGGAAAAGAGAGATGGCAAAAAATACTTGAATTTGAACTCTCAGATATGGGATACTATATAATTGTTATGATGTGCCGAAGTGGCGGAACTGGCAGACGCGCCAGGTTCAGGGTCTGGTGGGTTCACACCCGTGCGGGTTCAAATCCCGCCTTCGGCACCATTTTATTTTTACAGTAAGCGTTGAGGGGGTTAATCTTCACTCTTATCCTCTGAAATCCCGGACTCAATATTCAGAGGGCAGCTGCTGGAGTTCGGCGAAGGTGAAGATGGGACCGTGTTTGCAGACGTATTTAGGACCAATATTGCAACGTCCGCATTTGCCAATGCCGCATTTCATACGCATCTCCAGTGAGGTGTAAATCAGTTCTGGTGGGAATCCTGCTTTAAGCAAAACAGGAATGGTAAATTTAATCATTATTGGTGGACCACAGACAAATGCCACTCCATTATCCCAGGACTTAATGACCTGTTCTGCAATGGTTGGGACGAATCCTTCCAGCCCGTCCCAGTGCTCATCGGCTTTGTCAACGGTGATGTAGACGTTCAGGTCGTCGCGCTGTTGCCAGAGGGCAATTTCGTCCTTGTAGATGAGCTCCCCGGGTGAACGTGCTCCATAAATGACGGTGATGTCCGCATAATTATTGCGGTTATCAGGATGTATTAAATACGTAAGAAGCGAACGCAGGGTAGTGAATGCAAAACCACCACCGATAATAAAGATGTTTTTGCCTTTTATTTCGTTGACTGGATAAGAGTTGCCTAAGGGTCCGCGAACACCAATCTGGCGTCCTGGCTGAAGATTGTGCAAAGCAGTGGTAACCACGCCACCTGTCTTCTTGACAGTGAATCGCAGAATCCCTTTCTCGGTAGGTGAAGATGCCATACCAATGGGGCATTCCCCGTAACCCCAGACAGAAATTTCAGCAAATTGCCCGGGCAGATAGTTAAAGGCTTTCTCGTGTTCCGGGTTTGTAAATACGAGCTCGAAGGACTTGATGTCTTTATCTTCGTTCTCCACCACGACTCGTTTTATCGTGACTGGATAAGGGGTATAAGGATTAATGCCCATAGTTTAACCCTTGACCTCCATCAGTCTTTTCAGGATTGAGCGAATATCCAGATTGACCGGACAATTAAGGATACAGCGTCCACAGCCAACACAGGCAATCTCGCCGAAATTTTCTACGAAGTACTGAAACTTATGCATCACACGCTGGCGAACGCGTTGTTTCTGAGTGGGGCGGGGGTTATGTCCTGAAGATTGCAAAGTAAAGTACGGATACATACAGCAATCCCAGAATCTGATTCGCCTGACATAGTTACCTTTCTTTTCATCAAGAATATCAAAGCAGTGACAGGTTGGACACAGATACGTGCAGGTCCCACACCCAATACAGGATAAATGAAACTCATCCCAGACCGGGTGGTCAAACATTCCTCGTAGCTTATCAGATAAGCCGTTGAGGTTAACTTCGGAGTCAATCATTTGCTCAGCCCTGCGAGTGAGCTCAGCCAGAGATTTAAGCTCGCCTTCAGTGGCATCTTCAAGTAAATCGTTGACCTGCTCAAAGACAGCTTTGCCTTTTTCCGAAACAGGTTCAATTGCATAAGCCTCAGGGAGCTCGGTGAGAAACAGGTCAGCTCCATTATGGTCCATAGGTCCACTGCCAACAGAAGTACAAAAACAGGTAGAACGTGGTTCAGTACAACCCATAACTATAAGTATTGCGTTATTACGTCTGGCGAAATAGTAAGGGTCATCCACGCCATCCCAATGGAAGACCTTATCAAGAATCTGGAGGCTTCGGGCGTCACAGGGTCGTATACCAAACACTATGACGGGCTTATCAGGCTTGGGTGGTTGTTCTGGAATGTTCTCTTTTAAGTCCACCTCAAAGAGCACTTCACATTGAGGAAAGAAGAGTTCGGTTGGCTTATTGTGGGTGTTGGAATACTCAAGAATGACTTCCTCAGGAGTAGAAATTTTTTGAAACCGTATTTTCTTATGTTTGAGCACAGGTGCAAATACATCGTAGTAGTTCATCAATGTGTTGAGGAAATCTTTAAGTCTATTTTTTTTGATGAGCTTCATAATGTAATGACGCCTGATAATGTCAAAGTGTTATCTATCCTTTTACTCTGGCTCGGTAATAAACTCCTGAGTGTCATCAATGGAAAAAGTAGCCAGTAGTGGCTTATCGTCTGGGGAGACGCCAGTCTCGAACCTGAAAATATTCAGTGCGTCGTAGTTCAGTTTGCGAGTATATTTCCTGATGTCAAGGTCCATAGGACAGGCGGCAGCACAAGCACCGCAATCCACGCAGCGTCCTGCCTGGTGAAGAACACGCACAATCTGAAAGAAAAGCACGTCTTTAAGTTCCACTGACCCGCCGAGCCAGCGAGGCTGAGAGCACTCAGCAAAACACTCGCTACAATAACACATAGGACAGGCATTTCTGCACGCATAACAGCGGATACAGTTCTCGAACTCTGCTCTGAAGACTGCCCAGCGTTCCTGTGGGGAGAGTTTCTCGTGTTCTTTTACGTCGGAGAAATCATCTTCAACGTATGGTTTCTTGTAGTCATCTTTTTCCACGACTATCTCATCAGCAATTGGCAGGGACTCCGGGTCTTTGCAGACAAGACAATTGTCGCGCAACACTTCGTCCCGGTTCACTTTTATCTCGAACCCACGTCCTGCCAATATGACTTCAGAACCCGATACTTCAACACGGAGGAGCTCGCGGTCACCAGCCCTCTTGTGAAGTTTTGCTTTATCCAGCATACCACTGCAGGGAACAGCTATCACAACTATTGATTCGCGTTTGAGCTGGTTCTCCCGAATCAACTCCACCATTGCTTTAGCATCGCATTTTTTAGTCACGACACCTATCTTCAAAGGTCTGGCATCCTTCTTCTTGTTTGCCTGTTCTAATTCGCGTCGTACATAGAGAGCAAGGTTGTTCGTACAGCAAGGGTTCCAGATTAATTGCTCCACATCATCGGCGTTGCGGATGAAGACTGGAGTGGTGGCATAAGGCAGAGTTCCCTGCCCATAACCTATAATAAGGTCAACCACCCCATCGGAGAGGAGTTTTCTGCTTATTTCGCGAATGTTCTGCTCAATTGACATCACAATTATCCTGTTTGAAGTGAGTTGCAGGACCTACTTTTTTTACTTCACGGACGACCTTGGCAATGAGTTTGGCAAATCGCTCGCCTTCAGATGCAGATACCCAGGCGAAATGCGTACGTTCCGGTTCAATGCCAATATAATCAAGGAAATGTTTCAAGAACACGAATTTACGCCGTGCAGAATAGTTGCCACTAATGTAGTGGCAGTCGCCCGGATGACACCCGGAGACCAGCACCCCATCAGCGCCATCAGCCAGTGCCTTGACCACAAATAGCGGATTAATACGCCCGGAACACGGCACACGGATTATCCGCACGTTGGGTGGGTATTGCAGACGGCTGATACCAGCAAGGTCTGCCCCGGCATAGCTACACCAGTTGCACAGAAAGGCAACAATACGTGGTTCCCAATCAGGGTTTGCTTTATGAGTTTTTTCTTTTTCAGGTTTGTTATTTTGTTTCATTGTGCTTTAATCCATAAGAAGCAATTGCTAACTCTATTTGCAATTTTTCGAGATATACCTCATTATTTGCAACTACTCGGTTAATGCGGCGGAGAGCATTTCGTTAATCTGCTTATCAAGGAATCCTTTCACATCAATTGCGCCAGAACGACAGGATGATGCACAGGTGCCACAGCCTTTACACAGTGCTTCGTTGACCTCAGCGTGAGTGCCATCTTCGCTGATGGAGACCGCCTGATATGGACATACGTCAACGCATATACCACAGGCGGTACATTTGTTCTGGTCAACGACTGCGGTGGAACCCTCAGCCAGAACCCACTCTTTTGCCAGAATCGTGCAGGCACGTGCGGCGGCTGCTTCAGCCTGTGCGATACTTTCATTCATAAGTTTTGGTGAATGAGCAGTGCCACACAGAAATATACCCTCAGTAGCAAAATCCACTGGACGAAGTTTCATATGTGCTTCAAGGAAGAACCCATCCTCGGTCAGAGGAACCTTGAGCATTTTGGCTAATGCTTCGTTTCCGGGATTGGCGACAGTGCCGGCGCTCAGTATCAGGTAATCAGCAGGTAATTCAATCTCCTCTTTGAGGAGAGGTTCAAACACACGGACAATGAGTGAGCCATTATGCTGCCTGACCTGTGGTTCTCGCTCTGGCTCAAACCGGATGAATACGACGCCTTTTTGGCGTGCTTTGCGATATTGTATTTCACTATAACCATAAGTGCGCATATCACGGTAAAGAACAGTAACCTCAGTCTCAGGACTGAGTTCTTTAATTTTCAGGGCATTTTTCACCGCCTCCTGACAACAGACCCGACTGCAGTTGGGGTGTTCATCATTTCTTGAGCCAACGCACTGAATCATAACAACGTTACGAGCAGAGAACTCGCCATTAGCCAGTTTGCGTTCCAGTTCCGACTGGGTCATTACGCGTTCTGATTTTCCGTAGAGGTATTCTTTAGGTTTGTACTCCTCAGCCCCGGTGGCAACTATAACTACGCCGTGTTCCAATTCAATCTCTTTGCCCTGCACGTTAATTGTTGTTTTGAAATTCCCGACAAAACCCTCTATGTTTTTAATCTCAGCGTTCAGGTAAACAATAATTTTGTCGTTATTCTCAACTTCAGAAATCAGCGAGTTTAAGAACTCAGCAGTTTCCTTACCATCAATGGTGAAATGAATATCCCGCATACGCCCGCCAAGCTCGGGTTTCTTTTCAATGAGGTATGTTTCAAACCCATTCTCAGCGAGAGAGCGAGCAGCGGTCATTCCAGCCAACCCACCGCCAATCACCAGCCCACGCCTGGTCACAGGCATCTTATGCCTGTATAGCGGAGTCAGGAGACGGCACTTTGCGACTGCCATACGCACAAGGTCTTTTGCCTTCTCGGTTGCTGCCTGTTTATCATTCATATGTACCCAGGAGCACTGGTCGCGAATATTTGCCATCTCAAAGAGATATGGATTAAGTCCAGCCTCAGCCAGAGTCTCCCGGAACAGAGGTTCATGAGTGCGCGGTGAACAGGACGCTACGACCACACGGTTTAAATTATGCTCCTTAATCTTTGCAATGATATTCTGGAGTGCGTCCTCTGAACAGGTATACAGGTTATGCTCCGCGTGAACTACAAATTCAAGGCTCTTTGCGTACTCCGTCACAGCGGGTACGTCCACCACACCGCCTATATTTATCCCACAGTGGCAGACAAAGACACCAATCCGTGGAGGTTCGCCACGAATATCACGCTCCGGTGGATACTTCTTTTCTCTGGTAAGAGTGCCACGAACTTCTGAAAGCAAAGCCCCGGCCCGGCCAGCTGCCCCACTTGCCTCCATAACGGTCTCTGGTATATCTTTGGGGCCGGTGAATGCACCACAGGCATAAATACCCTCCCGGGAAGTGGCAAGTGGCGAGAACTCCGGTGTCTGGCAAAAACCATACTTATTAACGTCAATCCCGAGTTTATCTTTTAGTTCCTTGACAAAATCTGAAGGTATAAGCCCTATTGAGAGAACAACAAGGTCAAACCTCTCTTTATGGAACTCGCCATCTTCGGTCTCGTAGCGTAATATTAAATCCTTCGTCTTAATATCCTCTTCAACTGCCGGTATACGTGAACGTATGTAGCGAACACCATATTCGTTTTTTGCGCGGTTATAATATTTCTCAAACTCTTTGCCAAAGGCACGAATATCCATATAAAAAATGGTTGGCTCTATATTGTGGTCGTGTTCTCTGGCAATGATGGCTTCCTTGGTAGCATACATACAGCAGACTGAGCTGCAGTAGTCATTACCACAGCGTACGTCTCGCGAGCCAACGCACTGGATAAAAGCGACCTTGCGTGGAGGTTTTCCATCTGAAGGGCGCTTGATATGACCCTCAAATGGACCTGAAGCGGACATCATACGTTCAAATTCAAGACTGGTAACCACATTAGTACAATGCCCATACCCATATTCTTCTTTTGTTTTTGCCTGAAAGTCCCGATACCCGGGTGAGGCGATAACCGCGCCTACCTCCACCTGATGGAGTTCATCTTCCTGGTCGAACCGAATAGCGTTTGCCTCGCAGAACTTCTCGCACGCCCTGCAGGTACCACGGGTGAAATAGATACAGTGGTCCCGGTCAATAACCGGGGTGTTCGGTACCGCCTGTGGAAATGGCACATAAATCGGAGTGCGGGGTTTCAAGCCAAGGTCAAATTCGTTGGGTATGCTCTTGGGTTTATTAGGGGAGATATTTTCAAGTTTGATAGCGCCAGTCGGACAGACAAATGCACAGGCACCACAGGTCATACATACATTTGACAACTTGTCAAAAGGAGTGCTGATAACTCGCCTGTCGCCCCGATTTACAAAACCAATAGCCCCAACACCTATGACGTCGCGACATACCCGCACACAAAGACCACAAAGGATACAGTCGTCTTTCTTGTGATATAGCCGACCACCTTTGACACCCATAGCCTCAGCCATCTCGCGAATCTGTTTTGATTCTGAACAGCGTGCAAGGAGGAGTTCCATAACACCTTTACGGAGATAGATGACTCTCTCAGTATTGGTGCGAACCACGAGTCCATCCTTGACAGGATACGTGCAGGAGGTAACGATGCGAGTCCGCCCATGGTCAGTGACCTCCACCAGGCAAAGTCTGCACGCCCCATACGGACTAAGGGCAGGATGATGACAGAGTGTCGGAATAGGATTGTTTAATGCACGGGCGGCGCAAGACACTAATTGCCTTT